>CAZRXY010000113.1:0-31381 GCA_964604155.1 uncultured Candidatus Cloacimonadota bacterium
CCTCTCATCCTCTCATCCTCTCATCCTCACATCCTCTCATCCTCACATCTTCTCATCCTCACATCCTCACATCCTCTCATCCTCACATCCTCTCATCCTCTCATCCTCTCATCTTCTCATCCTCTCATCCTCTCATCCTCTCATCCTCTCATCCTCTTTTCTTTCCCATTCGCGCCTTCTGCCTGTCGTGACGAACCTTTTTCGTAGTTGGTGGTTTATGATCTTTACGCCGGGTGGGATTACTTGATGATCACAAATTTTCCTACTTTATTTTTTCCGTTTTCTTTATTGTGGACGCTGAAAAGATATACTCCCGGGGCGGGGATCTGGTTATTTATCGTGAGCAGGTCCCAGGGTTCTATGCCGCCAGCAGCCTGGGCTTCGGCGGCAGCTTTTGATACATTGATAATATCCTGGGCATTATTATCGCCGTCATGATACAAGATATCCACCAGGTCGCCGGACAGGGTCCATATTTTAATTGTGCAAAGCTTTGGCAGGTTCACGAACCATAATCTTCTGCTTTTATCGCCTTTGAGGTCATTATTCCGTCTGCCGTCGAATTTACTGTGGCTGATATATGGATTAGGTACTACATAGATATTATCCATATTATCCTGAGCTTGTGAGCCTGGGAAGAAAATCTTCATATTTGCATCCGCATCGCGGGCAGATTCCAGTATAGGAATATTAAGTGAGGGCATTCCTCTATCCCAGGCAGAAACAGCTACGTAATACTCTATACCCTGCGGTGGGTTATTAATAATTTCTCTGTAATATCTGCGGCTCAATCTATCTTTACGCAGATTTTCCAGGCGTATCTCGTCGCCGATATTAGATTGTCCCAGATGACCTTCGAGTGGTATAAGCCTGTCATCATAAATTGCCAGATAGATATCTTCTCTGATCTCTGGATGGCGATAGATAAGAGCCTGATCATCATCACTAAGCCCTATCGCAGCCTGTTGAGCCTGATCATCATCAATATCATGATTATAGACAGGCTCGCCGAAAACAAAAATTCCTGCCGTTAGATCATCTTCTGTATAAGGCACTAATTCATATTTATCATCAAAATGGTAATAATCTAAATCTTCTTCTTTGATAGTTCTGCGGTTTGGCAGACCACGGTCAAGCCCTGTATCTCCCCCAAAATCTATGAATTGGCTTGTATTGTAATTAGTCAGGTAATCTGAGAAATCCTGTTCGGTATCAATTTTATCCCATCTATTTTTAAGCATCCAGAATTCTTGAGAACCGCTGCCAGACCTGCCCCAAAGTGAGTAGCCCTGAAAATCGTGACGGAGTCTATAGGCAGTCCAGGGATTCAGATAGGCATTAGCATTGCGGTTTGCCGGCTCGGTAGTGTAGCAGCCGCTATCTTCATCCCACACAAAAGGAGCAAATTCCGGTGGACAATTTAGTTGGATAATCGCCCATTGATTGATATGGCTATCCAGGTCAGCCAGGGAATCAGCAACCTGCCAGCCGATCTGCTGGGGTTTCACGGTCTTAGTATCCACATTATCCATCTGGGAACGATTATCCCAATAGACCTCAATTGCTTTGCCATTCTGGATAAGTTCGGCAAACATCATAGGAATTTCGGGTGGTTCTGGTGGTATATAGTGGATAAAGGTATCAGGTTGGGTAACGGTGATCAGGTTCTGGGCTTCGCCGTAGGTATCTTTGGCGTGGATAGAGGTCTGTT
Source organism: uncultured Candidatus Cloacimonadota bacterium (assembly GCA_964604155.1). Taxonomy (GTDB): domain Bacteria; phylum Cloacimonadota; class Cloacimonadia; order Cloacimonadales; family TCS61; genus Stygibacter. The sequence continues at coordinate 1,712 of CAZRXY010000113.1, forward strand.
TGAGGCTCAAAAGATCGTCACCGGGGAAGACAGCGATCACAATCTTCATAGTTTTACCCGGTGGCAAATTCCAGCGTTTGAAATAGTTTCCATATTCATCTGTTTCCAGATAATCATCTATGCCGTACCCTTCTTCACCGGGGGCATCGGTATCTCCGGTATGCGGCTGTGCTCCGTAGAAGCCAAACAGGTAACGCGTATCCAGTCCCCCTGAGCTGATCTGTGCATTGGGAAACTGCCGCAGCGAAGTATATTTATCGTCATTAGGGTTTCTGTAATTAGTTAAAAGCCAGTATTTTTCGTTAGCAGTAGGTGAAGCATTTATATCCAGAGGATTAGTATCATCGGGACCATCCCCGCTATCCCAGGTCCAGCAGACAAATTCCAATTGATCGGGGTCTGGCGTACAGACACGTGAGCCCACCATCCCATCTGTGAGTCCTTCATCCCCGTCAAGATCATAGGTATAGGCAAATTCATAACCCGTGCCACTCACATAAGAGCTCACGTCATCGGCATAAATAGCATCCCAGGCTTGAGGACCTACATCTGAATCCATATAGATACCCATTGCACAATCATATAGCGTATCCAGATAAGTGGAAGTGAAATTCATATTTGTGATATTAAATTCCACGTAAACGAGATTCTTGATATGTTCATAGCTCCATTGATAGCTCATTTGTCGCACTCTTATCCGCAGGGGGATGTGTGTGCTGTAGCCCTTATGATTACCCCAGTCCCGTTCGGTGGGAGTGCCAAAGGGGCTATAGTCATAGTAGTAACAGATAAAATCCTGTTCGGAAACCGGATAGCCATCTTCATCCACCAAGCCATCGCCGTCATCATCCTGAGGCATAGTAAAATTATAGAGAGCATTGCTCTGGTCGGCTAAATCCACAAATCCCAGCGGAAACCAGATTTCTTCATTATCTATGACGGGCCCAAATTCCTGATCATTGAATTGGTGCAGCCAGCTTCCTCCGAATCCGCTGAAGACAGAGGGCAATTCCTCGCTTTTTCGGAATGGAAAGGCATATCCTATCGGGTCTTCGTCAATTAATCCGTCGCCATCATCATCTACGCCGCGGCGTTGCTGGCGAATAGATGTGCTCATTATCACATCATGTGGATTATTGGTAGTGTATATCTCCCCCATGGGAGAAGTTTCCAGGGGGTTATAAGCTGGCAGAAGTTCTTTGATATCATAATCTCCGTCATAGCCTACGGTGACGAGGGTATCCACAACCAGTTTAAGGTTTTCATTCCATTCAGGGTCATTAATAGTAACCACGTCATTTTGGTCTGCCGGGTTTACTTTCCAGTAGAGTTTCCTGCCGAATCCGTCGCGGCGGATTTTCTTGGCACCAAACCAGAGAGAGCCTCTGAAGAGATAATCAATGCCGCTGCCGCCAGGATATTCCAGCGAAGGGTAGCGTGGAGTGATATCCTTTCCTGAGCCAAAGAAACCATAATTACTCACCCGCAACCAGATATTACCCACATTATGATAGTGCAGCAGGTCAAGCTTTTTGCCGCCATCTAACTCTTCTATACACTTGCCGGATAACTGCATAAATAAAAAGCCTGATAATAAAATAAAAATATAACGAATCCGCATTGTTTACCTCTTTAACCAATTTTTCTTCACCAGCAGCTAAAATTTTTATAATACAACTAATTGTCCATTTTTTTCTTTCTGTTCAGGCTCAGGTCTGAATTAATCCGGCTAAATAGAATGTGATGACAGATTGATAAAAAAAACATTGCCTTTTTGGGACAGATGCTGCCTGTGGTTCGTCATGAAAAAGAAATATCTGACGGGTCTGGCAATAGCCGGTATGATGCTGATCATCCTGATTGCTATCTACTTCATCACGCCTGATATTACCAAAAACCTTAATAACTACGGCAAGCTGGTATTGGACAGGGAAGGCAAAATACTGCAGGCATATTTGAATGAAGATGAGCAGTGGTGCTTTGCTCCGGGGACAGAAAGCATACCTTTTAAGCTCAAAAAAGCTGTTTTGCTTTATGAGGACAGATATTTTTACCTGCATCCGGGATTTAACCCAATAGCCATTATCCGGGCTTTTATCAGGAATATCGCTGCCGGCAGGATTGTAAGTGGTGGCAGCACTATCAGTATGCAATTATGCCGCATTGCCAATCCCGGCAGGCGGACTCTCACAAAAAAAATCTCAGAATTGTGCCAGGCTGTTAAGCTGGAAATACGATACAGCAAGGCTCAGATACTCACGCTATATCTGAATAATGCACCCTACGGCGGCAATATCGTGGGCTATAGAGCAGCCTCACTGCGATATTTTAATCGCGAACCTGACGCTTTAAGCTGGGCAGAAGCTGCCCTGCTTGCTGTTCTGCCAAATGCCCCCGGAATGATAGCACCGGGGAAAAATCAAGCTACTTTGCAGAAAAAGCGTAACGTGCTAGTGCAAAAACTATTCAAAAATGGCGATATCGATGAAACTACCTTTCAATTAAGCTGTCTGGAACCTGCACCTGAATCCAGAAATGTCTTGCCTTCAAGAGCTCCGCACCTTGCCCGACTGGCTGCCATCAAAAGTGATAAACCACTGGTGTACACTACAATCGATTCTAAGCTGCAGAACCTGGTGGAGACTTCTATCTCCTTCCGTTCTGCTTATCTGCATGATTCCGGCATAAAAAATCTGGCTGCGCTGGTGATAGATAATCAAACACTTGAAATTCTCGTCTGGCTGGGTTCGCAGGACTTTTCTGATGATTCCCATAGCGGGCAGGTGGATGGAGTGATAGCGCAGCGTTCTCCCGGCTCAACCCTTAAACCTCTGCTTTATGCTCTTTCAATAGATGATGGGCTCATCGTTCCACAGACCATGCTCCAGGATGTGCCTTCATATTATCCCGGATTTCAGCCTCAGAATGCTACCAAAAGCTATGACGGCTGGGTGCGGGCAGATAATGCTCTGGTGCGATCGCTCAATGTCCCTGCCGTGCGGCTGCTTAATATGTATGGCTTCCACAGGTTCTACAATTTCCTTGAAGATGCTAATATTTCTACTTTGTTCCGCTCACCTGCCGGGTATGGGCTCACCTTGGTAATTGGTGGAAATGAGGTGACAATGCTCGAGCTGGCTGCTCTTTACGCCGGGCTGGCTAATTATGGCAGATTCGCCCCACTTATATTTATGAAAGAGCAAAATACTATCCCAGGTTCTCAATTGATCAGTCCGGGCAGTTGCTGGCAAATTCTGAATATCCTTTCTGAACTGAAGCGTCCCGGCTCTGAATACTACTGGCAGCAATATGACAATCAATGGCGATTTGCCTGGAAAACCGGCACCAGCTATGGGCATCGTGATGCCTGGGCTGTGGGAGCGAATCCCCAATATACAATCGCGGTCTGGGCAGGTAATTTTGATAACGAAACAAATCCTGCTCTTTCCGGGGCATCTTCGGCAGCACCGCTCTTATTTACAATTTTCAATGCCCTGCCAAAGGATGCCAGCCTTGACTGGTTTCTCATGCCGCTTAATGAAATGCAGGAGCGGATCATCTGTGCCCAAACCGGCTTAGCCCCTTCTTCCAGATGCCCGCGCGACACTATCCTTGTTTCCAGACAGGCAAAACCGCTTAAACTTTGCAATTATCATCAACCATTTCAGGTCACTTTAGATGGCAAGCACACAGTATGCTCAAGCTGCTGGCAAGATACAGAGCATACCACCAAAATCTATCTGGTCTATCCACCGCAGGCAAAAAAGTATTTGATAGCAGCCGGAAGACAAATTCAAAATATTCCTCCCCACAGATCGTCATGCCCTGCCCGTTCACATAATATCCTGCAGATAGATTATCCCCTCAACGGCAGCCTGATCTATCTCCCCAGAAATATAGATTTACAGCAGCAGAAACTCACCCCGGAAATTTCCGGATATGCCCGGAATTCGCGTCTGTTCTGGTATCTGGATGACGAATTTATCGGCATCAGCAAGGGAAGAGAAGATATCCCGCTCCTGCCCGAAAGCGGCAGCCACACGCTCACTATCATCGATGATGAAGGCAATTCTGCCTCCACACACTTCCACATCACTTTACCGGAATGATAGATTATTGGTAATAATGGAGTTACCCAGGCTACACCGGGTAAATTGAAAAATTACCCTACTGGAGTGATTTTTTTAGCCATGCATAAAAAATATTTGTGGGTATGCCAGATTAAGATTTTATCTTGACTGATTAATGGTAAATAAACAAATACTCAACCAAGTAGAAGCTAAAAGGAGATAGCATTATGAGTACAAGTCATAGACTAATTTTTGGTAATTGTATGAGTATGGCAGAAATCAGGGATGCTTCAATTGATTTGATAATAACATCTCCGCCATACTTCAACGCTCCTTTTGATTATAAGGGTTTATTTGCCAGTTATGGGCAGTATCTGGGAGTATTGCGAAAAGCGGCAAAAGAATCATTCAGAGTACTTAATGACGGCAGAATATTTGTGCTGAATATAGATGATATGCTGGTAAAAGGGGAAAAATATCCAATCGTTGCTGATGCAATCAAGATATTCCAGCAGTGCGGATTTAGATACAGGGACAAAATAATCTGGAAAAAGCCAGACGGTTATCTGAGAATAAGTAGAAGAAGTGGGGTTTTAATGCAAAACCCCTATCCGATGTATTTTTATCCTGACAATCTCCTGGAGAGTATAGTTATATTTCAAAAAGGAAATTTTGATTATAAATCTATTGGCAGAGAAACCAGAAACAATTCAAAAATTGATACTACAGAATTTCAAAGTAATAAATGGTACCGCAGTTTGTGGGAAATCACTAATGTACTTCCCGGATCTCAGTTAGAAAAAAACATTGCTGCCTTTCCAGAAGAGATTCCGTACAGGATGGTAAAACTGTTTTCTTATAAAAATGAGACTGTATTAGATCCTTTTCTGGGAAGTGGAACTACTATGAAAGTAGCCAAAGAACTGGGGAGAAATTCTATAGGTTTTGAGATAATCAAAGATTTAGAGCCTGTGATATTAAAGAAAACAGGCTTTACTGATGATAAGAATGGTGATAAATTGGATATTGATTATAGAACAGCCGGCAAATTCAGATGCGTCACTTTGGAATACATACAGAAATTAGAGGACAAAAGGAGAAACTGAATGATTATAACAGCGAGAATTAAAGGTATAAAATACACTACCTGCCTTACCCCTGAATTGGAAATAATCTGTTATAAAAATTTTGATATTCAGACGTGTCCTTCATGCTGCCGTGTTCAGGGAGGGAATTTCGTTTTCAATCTATCAAAATGGGTTTCACCAAAAAGAACAAGGTCATACCCATTTGAAAGAGTATATAATACTTTGAATGGAAATAAAAAAATCACTGTCATCCCGATAATCAAGGATGAGGGCTGTAGAGGAGATAGAGATTTCATACAGTGGGATACTATCTCCCTGATGAGCCTGTTAAATGTTTATGTAATTTTGGGGTATTATGACAAAGCCCGGATAAATCCCCGCAACTCCCAAAAAATTACTTCACAACAAATGAATAATGACTATATTAAAGAAAAAATCAGAGAAATCTCAACATACCACAGCTCATCATTACACTGGAATATAAAGGAAATTACAGAATCATTACCAGGCTTAATCGATAATGTGAAAAATCTTATAATAACATTTCCAAAGTGCTTAATGTGAATTTTCATAGTCCTACGGGGATTGAAAAATTTCAAGCACAATTAGCAAAAGGAGCGAACAACTTTATGGAATCATCTCGCCAGCAAGCTTTGATGGCTCAGAATAGAGAATATCTTACGGTACAGCCAAAAGAGGTATTAAAAACTTTGACTAAGGCAAAAATCAATATCAGCAATTATCTTGGTGGATTATACCATCTAACTACTGATGAGATTGAAATATCTAACAACAAACTCTATCTGATAGAATCAAAGCATTCTAAGTCTTCTAAACTTCCAAGTATCAGCGACATAAAAGATGGATTGCTGAAAATGATATTGTATAGCAATCTGGAGGAAGTAATGATAGATGAAGAAGAATACATTCCGATACCTGTATTGAAACTAACCTCAAGTGTACTAAAATATGGAGCATCATTCGATTCCAGCAGTACAGATTTAAATGACTTCATTGAGATAAATGAATTATCTCCAAAGCAAACCAACGCTGTAAAGTTACTATTTAAAGAGTGCAATGAAAATAAAATTGTCCTTAGGATTGGGCAGGATAGACTATGATAAAAAGTCCCCTGAGATATCCTGGTGGTAAAAGTAGAGCAGTAAAAATAATCAGCAGCCATATCCCCGGATTTCAAGAATTCCGCGAACCTTTTGCCGGTGGTGGTTCTGTTTTTATACATCTAAAGCAGTATCATCCGAAAAAAAAATTCTGGATCAATGATATTTATAAAAACCTCTTTCTGTTCTGGCTCAAATGTCAGACTGATATTGATGGACTTATAGAACAAATTTGGCAATGGAGAGCTGAATTTTCCGAAGGGAAAAAACTGCATCGCTATTTAAATTATAACATGGAGCACTTTTCTGAATTAGAAAAAGCAGCAGCTTTCTTTATTTTTAACAGAATAACTTTCTCTGGTACAACTGAAAGCGGTGGTTTCTCTAAAGCAGCTTATGAGAAAAGATTCACGATATCAAGTATCGAGCGAGTGCGTGCTATAGCATCGCTAGTGCAGAATGTGAAAATCACTAATTATGACTATGAAGAAGTTATTAAAGCACCTGGAGACAATGTTTTTATCTTCCTTGACCCCCCATATTATTCTGCTGAAAAATCTGCTCTATATGGAAAAAATGGCTGCTATCATAAACTATTTAATCATGAGAGGTTTATGAAAACTATCAGGGATATTGAACATAAGTGGTTGATAACCTATGACAATTCTGATTATATTAAAGAATTATTCTCTTTCGCTTATATATATGAATGGAATCTAACTTATGGGATGCGAAATGTCTCAAAAAATTCTAACCAAAACGGAAAAGAACTCTTTATTGCTAATTACGACTTAAATTTCTTTAACCACGAACAGATGGAGTGTGATTTTTTTAGCTATTTTGATACTTAATGGGAAACCATAGCTTATCACTAATGTTTCTTCTCAGAGTAAATTACCTTTTAAGGTCAGGCATTTTTTATAATTCGGGTGGAAAAAATATTGACAATTAACAGCCCTTAATATTCTTATTGCCCGCACGTGGGTGATTAGCTCAGTTGGTTAGAGCGCTACGTTGACATCGTAGAGGTCACTAGTTCGAATCTAGCATCACCCACCATTATTATTTAAGGAGTTAGTGTGAAGCTGATAGTGGTAGGATCGGGAAACTGGGGTACCGTGCTGGCTAGTCTTTTTTCGGCTAAGAATGAAGTTCACTTGTGGACAATTGATGAAAAGGAAGCCCAGTATATCCGTGATCACAAAGAAAGCCCCATGCTTTCGGGAGTAAAGCTTCCTTCTTCTATAATCATTGAGGCAAAATTCACTTCTACGGTAGATCCCAAGGACATAGTAATAGTGGCGATACCCTCCCGGAAAATGGAAGAATTGATTCTTGAATTCAGGGATCACGGTTGCAATGAATTTACCTTTGTTAATGCTTCCAAGGGTGTGGAGCATTCTACACTTCGCACTACTTATGAAACTGCTGCGCGTCATCTTCCTGATGTGAAATTTGCCAATTTATCGGGGCCTACGATATCACGGGAATTAGCAGAGGGTCTTCCGGCCAAAGCCATACTTGCCTCTAACGATGTATCTTTACTTCTCAAATTACGTGATATCCTTGATAATGAGTTATTGAGGTTTGAATTTTCGCGAGATGTGATAGGTTCTGAGCTTGCCGCTGCCATGAAGGGGCTTATCGCTATAGCTGTAGGTATATCTGACGGTTTAGGTTTTAAGACTAATATTTTTGGACTTATCATCACATATGGACTTTGGGATTTTCAAACAGTGATGAAATTTCTCAATGTGCCCACACAGACAGTTTACGGTATTGCCGGTATGGGTGATCTCATCACGACCTGCATTTCGGAAAACAGCCGTAACCGCACATTTGGTAAATATCTTGCCCAGGGTTTATCATTAAATGATGCCCTTGAAAAAGTCGGGATGGAGGTCGAGGGCGTTTCTATGGCAAAAACCATCCGCAAACTGGCACAATTTAATCTGTCCATTCCCCTTGTTTCATGCATTGCCAGGATAATATTTGATGGAGTAGATGATATTAGAAAAGAACTACTTGATACACTAAATTCCATCTCGTGATAAAAAACAGTTGCCAAATTATCTCAAGTTTTGAAAATTAGAACATTAAAAACGGAGTTGTATTATGGAAGAAATGATCAAAGGCATGAACATTAATTTTGACGCTCTCCTCAAGCAGGGGTTTGCCGTCATTGATGTCCGCTACAAGGAATACGAAATAGTTCCCGAAGGGTTCAAATACGTCATTATACTGGTTGACCATGACCGCGAGGATTTTTATGCAGATATGCTTAAAAGTTACCTTGGGCATGACCTCAATGGTAATAATATCTATGAGACCTGGTTAGATGTGCTCAAACACAAATTAAAAATGAGTGACATGCTGAAAAGAGACATCTCGATCAAGGTAGCCACTCTTGATTTTCTGGAATCAAAAGTATAATTTGTAATTATTACACCTCGGCATAATAGTCGAGGTGTTTTTCAGTAAAAAAAATACAGGAGCTGTTTATGGATTTTACCTTATTATTGATAAAACCGAATGCCACTGTACGAAATCTCAGCGGTGAAATTATTAAAATCATTGAAGATAATCGCTTTCATATTAAACATCTTAAATCAATCAGCATGGCTGGTGGTCTGGCAGAAAAATTTTATGAAGAGCATCAGGACAAAGAATTTTACGACAAGCTGATTGAATTCATGAAGTCCGGTAGAATCATAGCTGCTATACTGGAAAAGTGTAATGCCGTAGAGGATCTCAGAAAATTAGTAGGCAGCACTGATCCGGCAGAGGCAGACCCCGGCACTATCCGTTATCTTTATGGCGAAACGGTGCGGCTTAATGCCGTGCATGCTTCAGATTGCCCAAAATCTGCCGAAAGAGAAATAAAGCTGATTTTCCCTGAATTATAGCTTACTATTACTGCCGGTATTTCAGCCGGAAAAAATAATATTCTCACAGAGGTTAAATGAAAATACTCATTATTAACTGCGGCTCTTCCTCTGTAAAATACCAGTTTATTGATCTTGATCGTAAGCTTGTATTAGCAGATGGCATTTGCGAAAAAATCGCTGAAGATTTTTCACTTTTTACGTATAAAAGCCCACGCTACACGATAAAAAAAGAGAAGACATTACTCCCCTCACATTCAGAAGCGGTGGAGCTAATTCTCATAGCCTTGCAGGATAAGGATAATGGCTGCATAAGCAAGCTGAGCGAAATTGATGCGGTGGGTCACCGCCTCGTTCACGCGGGCGAGCATTACAATGGCACAGTTCTCATAGATGATCACGTGATCAGTGTCATGGAGGAATGCGTCCCGCTGGCACCGCTGCATAATCCAGCAAATATAATCGGTGTGAAAGCCACTCGCAAATTATTACCCGATATTCCTCAGTGTGGTCTATTTGACACGGCATTTCATCAAACAATGCCGGAAAGAGCCTACCTCTATCCACTGCCCTATGAATTTTACACAAGGGATAAAATAAGGCGTTACGGCTTTCATGGCACTTCTCACAAATACGTGGCAAATCAGGCTGCAGAGCATCTGGGATTTCCCATAGCGAAGCTGAAGATAATCACCTGCCATATCGGAAACGGAGCTTCTATCACCGCGATAGAGGGCGGCAAGTCTATTGATACTTCCATGGGGTTCACACCATTGGAGGGACTGGTGATGGGTACCCGTTGCGGTGATCTTGATCCAGCCATACCTCTCTACCTGCAGCGACAATTTAAGCTGACTATTGATGAAGTTGATGAAATCCTGAATAAAAAATCCGGTATGCTTGGTCTATCTGAAATAGCCAGCGATATGAGAACAATAGAAGACGCCCTTGATGCCAATAATCCTGCGGCAATTCGTGCCTTTTCCGTCTATTGCTACCGCATAAAAAAGTATATAGGGGCTTATGCTGCTGCTATGAATGGACTTGATGTTCTGGTTTTCACAGGTGGGGTTGCCGAAAAAATGCCACATCTCAGAAAGTGGGTCTGTGAGGATATGGAATATCTGGGGATAAAATTTGATGACGCTGCGAATCTGCGATGGGACGATGGCGTGTTCGAACTGCATAAACCTGATTCTAAGGTAAGAATCCTGAAAATCTCAACAAATGAAGAGCTTATGATCGCTCTGGAAACTCAAAAACTACTGCAATCGCGGTAAATATCGAGTGATAATTTCTCTCGAATATAGAAATAAGAACCCCGAGTGTGAGCTCGGGGTATAAAATTTAGATGCGATTTATCAGCTAATTCAGCCGATCTTATTTGAGCAGGATCATTTTTTTGACTTTAGAAATTTTGTTTGTGGATAATTTATAGAAATAGACTCCGCTTCCCACCTGCTTACCATAATTATCGCAGCCGTTCCAGGTAATAGAATGGTGTCCCGCGGGGAGATAGCTATCAAAAACGGTGCGAACTAATTGTCCTTTGAGGTTATATATGGAGAGCTTAATATTTTCGTTATCAGCGATTTGGAACAAGATATCAGTTTCGGGATTAAAGGGGTTTGGATAATTGCCTTTTAATTCGAGGGCGGGGATTAAATAATCACCGGTTTCGCCGACAGTTTCAACATTGAGAGCCACCTGGATAGTTTTTGTATCCCAGCTATCGCATGAAATCACGATGATACCCGTGTGGATACCTTCATCGATATCGGAGGCATCAAAATTCATAGTTATCAATTGAGAACCGCCGGCAGGCAGGGTGCCTGATGAGATATCAAGATTGATCCAGCGCAGAGGGTAGAGCAAGGTAATCTCACCACTTACGGTGTGAGGTTCGTTGCCGAATCCATCTCCTCCCACTTCCCAGCTAAAGGTCATATCTCCAGCAAATTCCGTACTTAAAAGCACATTAACATCCCAGCTTGCCATCTCACCATGATGGATCATACCCCAGTTATTAGCGGTAGTTCCATGCCAATTAATTCTTTGTCCAATACCTGTAGTGCCGTCCCAGAGCAGGTTACCACCGGAGCCGCCAATAACGTTACCGGCAGAAATTACATTGACACCGAGAGGGAAATCCAGCCAGACATCAGAGAGCCATTCGTTATCTGAAGAGCCATTATAAACTGTGAACGTCCAGGTAGTTTCTTCTCCCGGGGTGAATGAATCTGTATCTAAAGTAATAAATGAGCCATTAACATCTCTTGAGTTCTGGGTGGTTTCGTCAGTTCTCACATAATAATTCACGGGAATATTTCCTGTATTAGAGAGGGTAAACTGGTGACTGCCGGTTTCCATAGGTTGCAGGTGGTAATAAATGCTATCCTGATCGATGCCGAATGTATTTGGCATATAGGCAGTGAAGGGGAGCATCCAATTCCAGCTATCTTCATCACATGAAATGATCACTTCCAGATAAAAGAAATAATAATCCGGGACGTTTTCTGAGGCAAGGATAGAGAAAGCGTTATCCAAGGTTCCGAATGCTCCTGCCTCCAGGTTTCCATAAAATTCTGAATTCTCAATCACGCTGATATAAGGGTCTGTGATAGATATTTCTGCTTCCAGATTGCTTGCCGTTTCTGCACCCATATTTTCGAGTATGATAGAGATAAGGGCAGTTTCTCCGGCTTCAATATAACTATCATCTCCGGAAAAGGCTTCAAAGCTGCAAACATTAATAAATGGTCCATCAGGTGGGATAGGTGGAGGAGTAAACAAAATAGCTAGCCCGTCTTCCAGTGGTTTACAGGCATTAGGATAAATATTATTAAAGGTATATTGCAATCCAATCATAGAATCTTCATTCTCGATGCCTACCGTGGCATATTGTCCGTGATTGCTGGGATATGAGCCGGCATTATTATTGATAACATCGTAGTATTGGAATTTGATTTCGCTGTCTCCGGTAGTAGTGGGATAATAAAGAGGGTCATACATAATCACCTGAAAAGTGAGAGGAGACCCTGTATCTCCATTAGTGATCCTTGACCACGAGACTACATAGTAATGCAAATCCTGGTTATAAAAATACAAGACATTATTACTACTCACGCTCAGATCATCCCAGAAGACTGCAATCATGGGACTGGGTCCTTGAGGTCCCGGGATTTGATAATTCATAAAGTTTCCGCTTTCGTGGTGCCCCGGAGCTACCCAGCCATTTGAGCTGATGCAAAGTTCATCATATTCTTCGCCGTAAAAAACAAAATTAAAATCTGGTGGAAATTCGATATTGGCATAGGTTCCGGTACCGGAGCCTGTGCCCTGGTGATAACCTGTAGTCCAATTCACAGAAGTGCCACTACCGCCATAATCCGGGTCTATTTCTATCCAGTTATATTCGGGGCATTTATCATAGGAGATATCACCACTATCATAGCACCAGTAGCCATAAGCATCTGGTCCATAAGGATCGCTTTGCTGTGCTTCGCCAATTTCCACATTCATTGTCACATAGCTATCATAGCCATTTTCATCTGTGAGATGAAGCATAAAGGGGATACATGTTCCGGGTAGTATTGCCGTACTGGCAGTCAGGGTAAATCTGTCTGCCACATTATTACCGGAGCTTCCGGGATTGATATTTCCAAAATTACCGATACTGTCTGTTATTGTAATCCTTCTGTTATTACAGCTAAGAAAGCCCTGCACCTGGTTTGCTGCCAGTTCGCCATTATTTTGAAGGGTAAAATAGATATCTCCTGTTTCACCCGGGTCTAACACGCCATTACCGGAAATAGTATAGCTTTCGGGATAAAGATTTGCGCCTTCGACAGGTATAAACAGCCAGCTTGTCCAGCTATTACCGTCATCATCGGAGATTAAAACCTGCAATCTGATCTGTACGCCACCCTGGATAGAAGCCTGAAATTCAAGATTAAAACCCTGGGGACTTACTGCAGCAGCTCCTGTTTCTATATCGCCAAATTCTATTTCATTATCCAGGATATTAACCAGATCACTATTAACAGAGACAATTGCATTAACATCATTCAGAGAAACGGTACCCAGGTTTTCGAGTGTAACCATTATTTCCACGATTTCTCCGGGATTAACGATCCCGTTACCATTACCACTATCATCAAGAATTTCATAAGATTGAATATCTGCGAACTGCTCAACCTGCTCGATGAACACAGTCTGTATTTCCGGGATATGGTCGTGTTTTGTGACGGTGAGAGTATATTCGCCGGCTACAGCACCTTCCAGGTCTAAAATCACAGAACCGTTATAATCGCAGACGCCGGTAGCAATAAAATCATCATCTTCACCAAAAAGGGTCACCCAGGCACCTTCGGCAGCAATACCTACAGAATCCAGGACAGCAACCTCATAGTAATTTGCTCCTTCCGGGATCAGGTCTGAATAAAATACCGAGAGCTGTTGCGGCAACCTTGTCCATAATTCCAGAGAGCCATCGCCCATCAAAGTATTCCAGTGAGAAAATTGAGTAACATAACCGGGCTGTTGGGGAAATGTGAGCCAAAGGTAATATTTACCCTGTAATACCGAGCCACCGGTAGTATAGATATGATCGCGGAAAATTCCGCCCCAGACGCCTACTGCAAAGGCGTTATTAAAAGGGGTATGAGTGCCGGGAGTGGCTGTGCCTACAGCGGCGATGCCGCCATTGGGAAGTGTCACGGAGCCCATCTGGTAGAAGCCTTCCACGTTACCGGTGCCGCTGTACCAGTCATTGGCATTACAGGTAGGCATCACCAGAAACGGCATCATATAGCCATTGGAGGTGCTGCCATAATACCAGCCGGAAGTTCCTCCAAATCCGCGATATGCAAAGAAAGATACTCCTGCGTTTACCGCAATATTCATATTGGAGGCAAATGGACTTGTATAGATCTCTGTGAAATTGTCATCATCCCAGAAATTTCCCGGGTAATCGAGCATAAGCTCTTTTACGGCTTTGCCAAAAGCCACGCAGGAATATCCTGAAGAAGTGGGATCGCCGGTTATGAGTGCTTTGTTATACCAGGCAGTGTTTCCCATATATGGATTTTTTTCATAGTTTAATATTTTGCTGATAACAGTTTGCAGCATGCCAATAGTGCTAAAAGTCATTCTACCCATGATTACATCGCCCAGAATATCGCTTCCTGCAAGCTGGCTATAGGGATGATCACCTTCCCCGGAATAGCTATCGGCAGAGAACCAGGTGGGTATGGCGAATGAGCCGGTGCCATCTCCGATAATATTCACATATTCGGGGGGATTTTCCCAGTTATCATAGGCATTCTGGATATAGTTCTTGATCATCACGTTAGTAGTCCCCGTTTGAGCAGTTGTCGCTACCACGACATTATATCCTTTTTGCCTTTTCCAATCAGTGAGATAAGTCAGATTACTCAGCACATCATTATTATTTGGGCAGATAAAGAGAATTGCAGGCATCTGGAATTCGTCCCTGAATTCCATCGCGTCATAGTTCATAGTATTTGAGCGATAGATTTCTTCAAATGCGCGAGAACGCTTGCGAACAGAATTTAGCGTATTGTCTCCACCTGTACCTTCAGTTACCACTTGTACACGAATATTGCTATACACTGTCAATGATCTTTCTGCAGCATTATACTGAAACGGGCAGAATGTTATGGGCAATAATCTCAAATCCCGCATAATTGCCGGTTCTCCCGCCCAGGCGATCTCAGCAGGGAACACACCGCGTCCGCTATAAAAATTTTCGTCTCTGATAAAATTGTCTTTGGGTGTTTCATGCTCATACTGCAGCGTTTCCTGTGGATAAACCAGAATATCTGTGAATACCTGTTTATCGAAGCTGGTGACTTCGAGTGTGGAGATGCCTTGGTCGGGAATAACCAGAGCTTTGGTGAATAATGGCAAATCCGGCATACCTGTCTCTAATAGTTTTCCACCTTTCTCATGCCTGATCACGCTATATCGCTCTCCCCCATAATCTATCTTTTCGAGTTCAAAACCATCTAAATTAAATTCTATTTCCGCAGCACTGCGAGTTTGCTGTTCGCAGATGAACAAATCTTCTGCCGAAGAGCTATTGATTTCCACCCAACTTGCTGCTAAGGAAACACTTAAAACTAATAAAATGATAATTAGCCTGTTTTTTTTCATAATTCCTACCTTCATATATTTTGTCACTACTGCCCAGCCCCATCCGGACGTTAATCAGGAATGTATGCAATTTTTATTCCAAAATTCAAGCTTTCTTATCTAGTATGGAAGAAACTGCAAGCATTCTTAAAGGTTTGCTCTGCAATAATTTTTGGAGTTTGATGTTTGATATCTGCGACGGCTTCGATAATGTGGCGCAGCATGGTGGGATCGTTTCTTTTTCCTCGGTGCGGGTGTGGGGTTAGATATGGGCTATCAGTTTCCAGGAAATAGCGATCATCCGGTACTATCCTGACGATATCAGTAAGCGGAGAATTTTTATAGGTGATATTACCGGTGAATGAGATAAACCAGCCGGCGGCGATAATTTTCTGAGCCATGATGATATCACCAGCAAAGCAGTGAAAAACCACTTCAGGCACTTTGTATTCACTCAGAATTGCCATAATATCTTCGTGAGCATCGCGGTCATGAATAATCACCGGCAATGCCAGTTCTTCTGCGAGTTCAAGTTGTTTTCTAAATGCAGCTATCTGAACATCTCGGGGTGAGAGGTTGCGGTAATAATCAAGACCGATTTCACCAATAGCTACCACTTTGGGATGTGCGGCAGCAGATCGAACCAGATTTAGATCGAGTTCTTTGGCATCGTGAGGATGAAATCCACAGGAGGCATAGATAAAATCGTATTTATCTGCCAGCATGATTGAATCTGCCAAAGTCGAGGCATTGCAACTAACATTAATCATTTTTTCTATACCAGCCTCACGGCATTTTGTGATCACGCTGTGGCGATCGCTATCAAACATCCTGTGGTCTAAGTGGGTATGAGTTTCAAAAATTTTCATAGATCAACCTTGGATTTTTTGGGAAGATTGTTGAGGAAAGACTACGACCATAGCAAGTACGATAGCATAATCTTCATCGAGGCGGTAACGAATTTCTGCCAGGTCATATTCGCCATCGGCAGTCTTTTCTGCTGCCAGATATCCTTTAAACTCGATAAATCCGTCAATCAGTTTAAAATCTGAAATGTTGTAATAAATGATTCTATCCTGCCAGTATCTGCCCAGCAACATAAGAAGGTCTCGATAGGAATCCAATTGAAATACCTGGCGGGCTGAGCCTTGCACTACCAGGGTGGTTTCAGCGATATCAGGCTCAAAAATAAATCCGGCAAGCCTGCTGGCCATGACGCGGTGCGACATAATCAATTGTGGAAGATATCGGGCAATGGCGTGAATATCATAAAGTTCCAAATCTGACAGATCATAATCTTCAAAACCGGCAAGCACTACATTTTTGCCGTCTATCACGATGTCATCTGCAGCCTTTATTGCCCAGCCCCCATTATCCGTAATCTTAAAATACAGATTGGCATTAAGGTTTCCGGCAAACAAGGAGTGGTTAAGATAATACTCATTGTTCTTTATCAAGAGAGAATGCGATTTAAATTCGCTCTGCAAAAAATCCTTTATACTAACTATCTTGTTATTAATCATCTCGGTACCCCAGGAGGTTGAGAGATTATCTTCTATCCAGTTTATAAGTTCCTTTTCATAGTTCGTAAGGTTCGTGTCTTTTTTTGTGTCTTGGGTGGAATGAGTATCAGGCCGGGCTTGCTCCGGCGTAAACGCGGGAAATTCATCTGCTTCAATTTGAACTTTTTGAGGGATACTGTGCGTGATAATTTCTCTGGTGCTGCGACTAAAATCTGTCGGTAAAAGGTATTCGGCAATATCTTTTTCGTATTCACTCATTCTGAGGCGGTCTGCGGGATATCTGTTTAACTGATTAAAGATAATTATCACTTCGTCTCCGTTTTCAAGCTCCAGGATCAGTTGTGCCAGGCTCTCTTTGTGGATCACAGGGTGCAGCTTTTCCAGGGGTAGCCTGCGGTCAGGAAATCGTGCCCAAAGGCTATCCAGGGCAGAATCGCCTCTATTACCTTGATACATTATGCTCACGGGCAGCATATCCAGATAGTTACGGGCAAAGATTTTGTGACGACAATTCAATCTGTATAATAATTCGCTGGCAATAATCAGCTCCGTTTTATAACTGCTGAAGGGCAGCCATGAAGGCAGGTCTTCCCGCTGGCTATTGATCTTCCAGTTATCCCAATTATAGATAACTTTTACTTCTTTGGATATTTCATACTTCAGATGGCGTTCTACATATTGGGTAGTGATCCTTGAGGGCAGCTCTCTTTCCACGGTTTCCCGAGCCAGCCAGCTTTGGTGCAGCCGATATTGATATTCACTATCAAAATCGCCCCTTTGTGGGGTAAATCCATAAGCTCCTGCCCCTAAGCATATTAGGAGTAACAAAATCAAGTTTCTTTTCATTTTATTTGACATATAATCACTCACTGTTTTTTGAGGACGTGTTTAATGGAGTGGTGATTTTTGGTCAAATGATAAAATACGCAGGAGAGATTTATAATGAAAGCTGAACGCGATCGCAAGAGGATACGGGAGTTTTTTGAACTCATCGGTAACCCCTATACCCTCAGAAAGTACACTAGCCCCGTACTTGTTTACGATATTTATAATGATGACGTGAGATATTCGATCTGGGAAGAGGACTTGCTCGACAGATTTGGTTTGGAAAATGTGGATGGCTGGGACAAGAAGGAGAATGCTCTTTTTTGTCCGGACTGGATGCTTGATGATGATTATGAAGATGAAGATGATTTTGATGATTTTGATGAGGATGACTGCGACGATTGATGAGCTGTTAATTTTCTGTATTTGGATGCTTTAGCATGTTGAAAAATAATGCCGCAGATAATCATAGCCAGTCCAGTGACAGACGTGAAGGCTATCGATTCTTTGAGAGTGATTTTTATGATGATGAAAGAGACAAAAGGTGACAAGAATATCAGATTAGAGATGCGAATAGTCTTCTCTGTAAGCTGCATCGCCTTGAGCCAGAACACAAAGGTGAGCCCCATTTCAAATACGCCGGTATAGGCTGCAGAGATAATGCCATAGCCGCTTAAATCGGGCATACTCTTATTTAATAGACAATAAACAAGGATCAGTAATGTGCCGCTGGAAAAATTTATGGTTAATTTTATTATAGGGTCAAGCAGTGTCTTTACATTGTATATCCAATAAAATGCCCAGGCAAAAGATGATATTAGAGCCAGAAAAACTCCGGTGCTATTGATCTCACCCAGCCTGCCTCCACCACTTGCGATCACAGCCACTCCACTATAGCAGATCACCAGTGCCACCACATCATAAAGAAACAATTTTTGTTTCTGGATCACAATAGAAAGTATCGCCAGTACAATTGCCCAGGTATAATTTAAGGGTTGGGCTATTTGGGCAGGCAGAAGATCATATGCCTCAAAGAGAATGAGATAATAGATAAAGGGGTTCAATAGTCCCAAAAGGACTGCCTGCATGATCATTTTTGGTGACGAGTGGCGGAGTAGAGAAATTTTTTTTTGGCAGGCTGCAACTATTAAGAGGCAGAGCAAAGAGAAGAAGCTGGCAAGTAAGAGCATGGCAGCAGGCTCATTATATCTGAGTGCTATTTTGAATGCGGAGGCTACTGTGGACCAGAGCAATACCGCCATCAATCCATAAATATAGGCTTTTTTTTGATTATCCACCGATTACGCCTTGAGCCAGGCGTGGCAGCATTTTGCCTGCTTCTGATGCCAGATGTATGTGTGTGATGTGATTCTGGTAAACAGAAAAACCCGGATTAATTTCTATAATACGGGCACCATTCTGCCTTGCTATATGGGGAATGAGACAGGCGGGCATGATCTCACCGCTGGTACCTATCACTAAAACCGCATCAGCCAGCTCTGCTTCCTGAAAAGCGTAGTCTCGGGCAACTTCTGGAATCATTTCTCCAAAGAACACAAAATCCGGCTTTAGCAGACCTTGGCAACTGGGACATTGGGGTGGTTCGATGCTCAATTTTAAGGTATTAAGTGCAATTCTGGTGCCGCAGACCGTACAGACAAAGCTATGCGAATTTCCATGAAATTCTATAACGTTTCTGCTGCCTGCGGCTTGGTGGAGATTATCGATATTTTGAGTAATAATTGCTTTCAAAAAACCGGTTTTTTCGAGTTCTGCCAGGGCATAATGTCCCGGGTTGGGTAGAGCTTTGCCAAAGAAATCGTAAAATATTTTCTTTATCAGGGGCCAGGATCGTCGTGGATACTTGAGATATGTATCCAGGTCTAAAGTGGCTGGGTCATATTGGTTCCACAAACCGCCGCTCCCTCTGAAAGGCGGGATACCGCTTTCTACTGAGATACCGGCTCCACAGAAAGCAATAAGGTGCATTGATTCTTTGATTATATTGATTGCCTGCTGGATATCTCTCATGATCAATTTATGCTAAAATCTTTTGGCTATATAACTCACAGCTTCGGATATTGCCAGCTTCTTACTGGCAGGACCAGAACGGATATAAAAATCTTCCTGATTCTCGATCTTTAGAAATACCGGTTTTGCGGATGGTTCACAATCAATTTTTAATATCTTTCTGCCTTCAAGTTGTATTAGATAAAAATTTATCAGAGGCATAGAATCTAAACCAATATTATGCTGGACTAAATGAGAGAAATGCAGCAGATATTTATCATCGTTAGGAAAATTTTCTATCTCAATCCCCAGAACGCTTCCGTCATCCTGCACTCCCACCAGCAAGGTGCCACCCTCGGTATTCAAAAAAGCGGTCATAGATTTCAGCACGGTATAGCTCATCCGGCTGTCCTTTCTATTTTCCTTGAGATTCCACTGCAAGGTAGATTTAAATTCCAGTTTGTCATCTTCACCACCATCGATCAATAAACGCATTGGGTCTTTGACACGACACTGTTTTACATATTCTGCGATTTCTTTGGCAAAATCCGTATATAGCACCAGTTCATCAATTTTTATCTCTACGTTATTCAAATACTGCAATATTATCTCATCCCCTTTATTGCCATAGGGCAAGATACCGGCAAAGAAGAAATCAAGATTCTCTATCTTTTCAAAAAATCTTGCAGTAAATGGATTATCCAGTCCTAAATAGAGATATATTACGGCAAATTTTTTTAGCTTAACCTCTTTTTTGGCTTCTTTGAGTTTCCTGATGAAATCTTTGCCAAACATCGAGACCTTCATTATTGCGGTAGAGGTATTATAGTAGTATTTTATATTCAGTTCCGTAGCATCATGAAACGGCTCTTTTCCCCGCTTTGGCGTAAGATAATCTCTCTTGTATCCAATATTATCATAGATTTTTTTGATCATTGCCAGGTGATGTTCCGGCACATAAACTGCCCGGGGTTCTCCTTTGTTAAGAGGCAGATAACTGAGCAGCATGCTCTCGCGCTGGGGCTGCTGATCCGGGGAATTTTTATCTGTCACCTGCCGGCTGCCCAAGCCCAGAAGCAAAGCACAATCACGGGCATCGAGACGCTGTAGTGCTCGTTGAGAATATATATCACTTGTCTCTGATTTTGCAAACAGTCCCATCAATTCTTTCGCTTCTGCTGCTCTGCGTAAAAATTGAAGCATCTGCTCCATCAAGTGGTTACCTCGATAATCCGGCAGCACTACAGCCTGCTCAAGCTCTCCTAATGACAGATTGAGATTTTCTTGATAGATTGAGCAGGTGCCAGCAAATATGCCTCCGCCTGTAACCGCAACCACTGTTTCAAGCTGCCCGCTCTTAGTAAGCCTTTCCAGGCGTTCCGGATAATAGGCATGTTCATTAAAGTAATTATAGCCATATACACGATATATGGCACGAGATATTTCTATAGTTTCGCCACCAGCTAATTTGCGGATACTAAAGGTAACACCGGTAGATTTTTTTTCCGGCGCTTCTCTCTGGTCATCCTGTCTGGCAGATTGCAACATTTCTTCCACCGGGCACTGACACAGATATTTGATAAGGTGGGTTTCTCTGCCTTCGCTGCCACGATTTGTGAAGATAATTTCATCTATAGTCTGCTTGATAAGATATAGCCCTAAACCTGAAGAATCTTTGGTGATTGCAATACTATCAGGATCATATTCGGGGAATTTATTTGTATCAACCGGCATCCCTTTTTCTTTAATGATTATCTCTATTCCCAAAGGAGTTTGCCAGCATTCTATCTTTATTGTGTCATATTGTCCCGGGGCGTAGGCATGCAGGATTATATTTGATATTGCCTCATCTGTAGCAAGCACAATCGCCTGAACTTCGTCCGGATCAAAACCTATCAAACAAGAATTACTCTCAATGAAGGCGGCACATAGAGGCAGGTAATCCAGCGAATTAGGTATTTCCAGGATTGTGTTTGCCAGATTGTGCGACATTTATTCTGCTCTGATATTTTTTAAAAGTTCCTGCAGCAATTCCCAGGTTCTTGTAATCGATGGTAAATCCAGACGTTCTCGCGGAGAATGTGGATTCAAGATAGTGGGTCCAAATGATATCATATCCATATCAGGATACTTTTTCCCTATCACACTGCATTCCAAACCGGCATGGATAACCAGCAATTTGGGCTTCTTGCCGAATAAATCCTCATAAACCTGCTGGCATTTTTTAGCCAGGGGAGAATTCTTGTTTGGTTCCCAGGCTGGATAAGCCACGCCATGCTCTACCCCAACGCCTGCGGCTTCTGCAAGTTCTGTTATCTGTTTTGTATCTGCTTCCAGGCTTTTTGTGATAGAACTTCTTAGACTGACTGTGATACGCATAGCACTATCATCCATATTTACCCTTGCCAGGTTGCAGGAACTTTCTACCAGTCCCGGTAGTGCCTCAGACATTTTTGTTACACCGTGGGGCAGGGCATTAAGTAAATTGATTGCCTGCAGAGTGCTCTCATCGGTTAATACCTGTTCCACATAACTATTATCCAGTATTTTTATGATCAGATCCGGCTCAATTTTCCTGAATTCTTTATGAATTGATTTTCCCTGTGCCTCCAGAAATTCATCGATGACTTCAAAATCCTCCGGATACACGCAAATCAGGCATTCTGCATATCGTGGTATGGCATTATGAACCGTGCCACCCTTAATATCAACCAAATTGAAGCTGAATTCATCTGATATCTTAAGGAGGATGAGAGCTAAAATCTTCAGGGCATTAGCTCTATTTTTATCGATCTCTGTGCCTGAATGCCCTCCCTGTAAACCACTTACTACTATCTTTAAAAACCTCGCCCTCTTGGGTGCAATATCTTTCTCTAATCCTATAATCACTTCTGTCCGTCTGCCACCGGCACAGCCAATCGTGAACTTGCCTTCATCCTCAGAATCCAGATTGATAAATAATCTGCCTGCCAAAAAATCTTCTTCCAGTGAATTGACACCCGTTAATCCAGATTCCTCATCTACCGTAAAAAGCAACTCTAATTCAGGGTGCTCAGTTTCTTCCTCCACCAGCATCATAGCCAAAGCAAGAGCTACACCATTATCTGCACCAAGTGTAGTGCCTGCGGCTGAGAGCCAGTCACCTTCCCTCGTTAGCTTTATCCCGTCATTACTGAAATCGTGCTCGACTAAAGGTGTTTTCTCGCAAACCATATCCATGTGACCCTGAATAACTACCAGGGGACTTTTTTCATAGCCTCTGGTGGCAGGCACTTTGATCAATACATTGCCTGCTTTGTCCCGCTTCCGGCTGAGTCCATGAGATTCTGCCCAGTTACATAACCACTCTCCTATTGCAGTTTCATGCTTGGAACATCTCGGAATTTCTGAGATCTCTTGAAAAATCTTTAAAAATTTGCTGATCACTGTTTCCATTAACACCTCTCTAATCTTTTTTTAGATTCCAGCTGGCATCAATTTTTAGCACCTCCTTTATAATGTCAAAGAAAATATAACCGCTGCACATTTCTTTTATTGACACTATACCCACACCATTAAAGATATCTGCTATAAAAACAGGGAGTATATCTATGCTGGACATAAATATTACTAAGCTTTTTCACAGCGAAAATGTTTTGGCTGAGGAAATTTTTCTTCAGGTGCCAAAATCTGAGAAAATCCTGGTTTCAGGCAATACAGGCTGTGGAAAATCCTCGCTACTTAAGACATTTAATCTTTTTAATTTTGATTATGAAGGCGAGATAAAATTCAATAACAAATTGCTTACAGATTACTCACCTCATCAGCTTCGAAGCGATATTATTTATCTGATGCAGGAGCCATTTCTACCGGAGGGCAGCGTGGCAGATATTATTCCTATGCCATTTACTTATAAATCAAAAAGACATCTGGAATTGCAGGAATCAGAGATATTCAGGCTTTTTGATATTTTTCAGCTTTCTCATAATCTCTATAAGAAGCAGGTGAAACAACTCTCCGGAGGTGAGAAGCAGCGCATCTGCATCATCCAGGCACTCCTTCTGACGCCCTCTCTCTTACTACTTGATGAGCCTTCTTCTGCTCTTGACCGAGAGACGTCAGGTATAATTGCCAACTGGCTGCTAAATCAACGAGAACTCTCCATAATTGCGATATCGCATGATCATATCTGGCATGATCTATTCAGTCGGCAGTGGCAATTTAGAAATCAGAAAATTATTGATATCAAAGCGGGGGTGAAAAAATGACATCTATTGATATCCCTATCACAAATCTTGTCCTCGGTGCTCTGCTTATAATCATTCCTATTCTTATACTTCTGGAAATGAAGGTTAAGCTTATCAAGACCCTTCTTGTCTCAATTTTAAGGATGATTATCCAGCTTGCAGCCATCGGATTAGTGCTGGATTATCTCTTTGAGTGGAACAATCTAATTATCACAACAGGCTGGATGTTTGTAATGCTTGTTTCTGCCACTCTTATCACTATGGAAAGGGTGAAATATCCCCGGGCATTTATCCTCCCATTAATTTTTCTTCCCTTTCTCACTGCCACACTTATTGTTTTGCCATACATTATCATGATAGTCGTGAAGCCTCAGACAATCTATCTTTCCCGCTATCTTGTTCCATTATATGGCATGCTGCTGGGAAACAGCATTTCCTCAGCCACTCTGGCAATTGAGAGGCTTACCAGCGATCTTAAAAACAACTGGAATTCATACTATTCCAAGCTTGCCTTTGGTGCCACTTCTCAGGAAGCTGCTGCCTCTTTTATGCAATCTGCTCTTAAGGCTTCACTATTGCCCAGGATTCTCAATATCTCTGCAATGGGGCTGGTTACACTACCCGGCATGATGACGGGACAGATTTTGGGAGGTTCCTCTCCTACTACTGCGATAAAGTATCAAATAATCATTATGATCGCCATATTGGCTGCCGTATCGCTTTCGGTCTATATTGCCATGAAGCTTCTTGTTCTACGTCTCTTTGACCACTGGGGACTGCCCAGACATCACCTGGATTAGAACGTTTATATCTCTGAACTGCTTAATTTCCCAGACTCGAAATAATGCGAGAAAGGGGCAAACAAGAGTTTACCCCTTTCCTTCAGACCTACCCCAATAATCATCATCTTAAGATGAATTTGCCGGATTAGGAAGTAGAATCCAAAGCAGTTTACGGCAAAAATCAAGGAGTTTTCCTGCCGTAAACTCACGAAAATTACAACCGGATGTAAGAAAACACTCTATGCCGTGGAAGAATGCAGAATTATGCCGGTATCTGCAATCTTACCACCCAGGAAAATCAGTCTCCCAAACTAAAATTGAGAAGCCAAAATTCCTGCCTTCAGTATAGTAGATAAAAAAAATCCAAATTTCGGTGCGAAAACAGCAATAAAAATTTTCTTGAATTACTATTTGTACGGCTATTATAATATAACTAATAATAATAGCAATAGATTATCTAGGGTAAAGATCATAAAACTTTTTTTTGAAATTTTAGGTAATTTCTTGCTGCCCCCCTTCCAGCTACTAACAGCTGGAGAGGGGAGGCTAAATCCACGGATTTCACCCTTCCAGGATGATTTTGATTCATGCACCGTAAAAATTTTCGAGGCTATACCATAAATTGGCGAGATTTCTTGACATTGTGCAAGTGAATATCCATAAAGGCATCCAAGAGAAATAGATCGAATATTTGGAGTTAGATATGAGAAATTATATTGTATTTTTCGTTTTTTTCCTGGTTATTTTACCGCTTTTTGGGGTACACGATTTCACGATCAATGGAGAAACGCAACTTTTAGTAGCCATTTCGGACAGCCTGCACTTGGAATTTGAGTTTGAGAGCGTTGGCAATTCTGCAGATTTTGAGCTTGCTATCATTGTATTAGGGCAGGAGATACCTTTTTTCTCGGGTAACTATCTGCTTTTTCAGGATGGGGGCATGCTGGATTCCACCGGTCTCGATGGCACATTTGCTGGGGGGTTGAATAATTTTATCCAGTTGCCGGATGGCGCCACTTTGCGGATAACACTTACAGATGAAGATGTATCTGATACGGTGGAGCTGCAATTTGTGCAATTGGATACAGATTTCAGCATTTCGGGTAATATCTTACAGGAAAGTGGCTGGATGGATTTGCCTGTAATGGGTGCACTGGTGTGGACAATCTATAATGGCAGTGCAGAATATCTGGCAGAATTATTCGAGAATTTTGATCTGGAGACATTTTTGGAATTCATCTCATCAGACCATTATATACTCAGTGATATCACGGGGTTTCTGGGGAATTACCAGATTTATATACCTCAGGATATTCCTGATGTGCCCTGTACGGCAGGCGTGTATAGTGCCATTGATCTCAATGGAGAATTTATAGCTCCCGATCCTCAGGAAATCACCGTTAATGGCCACGTGAGTGGGATTAATTTTCTTTATCTATATCCCGATGGTGAATTTTATGGAGTGGTTTTCAATAGTGAAGGCGAGCCTGTTTCAGATGCTGCCTTTATAATACAGAACCCCAATTCTGTTATCCCCTGGCTGGTAACTCTCGATGAGATGGGAAATTTTTCTGTAGCTATGGCGAATGGCACCTATACTTTTACCATTGCAGCTCTGGGCTATCAAATTTACAGTGATACCTTTACTATCGATAATAACGATGTTTATATGGAGATTGAGCTGGAGGATCTGATTCAAGAGCCAGATGCACAATTCTATGGATATGTGCTTGATGAACAAAATGAGCCGATAATCAATGCCGAGATCATGATCATCCCCATCTCACCCTCAGGTGAGCCACAATTTCTCTATACCATGGCAGATGGCAGCTTTGGCACAGCACTGTATAATGGCACCTACAGTTATATGGTCAGCCATGCCTGGTTTATCGGTATAACGGGTGAATTTGAAATTGCCGACGAAGACATTTTTATGGAGATTATCATGCTGCCTGTTAATGAAACCGATAATAACTGCCTGGCACTCTCCAAGCTGAGAGCTTATCCCAATCCTTTCAATCCTGAAACTTTGATAAGCTTTTATTTACCACAGGATGCACGGGTACTCCTAGAGGTTTACAATGTAAGAGGACAATTAATAGACACGATCTTAAAAGGCAATCTCGCAGCAGGAAACCACAATCTCCAATGGAAACCTCTGCATATCAGCAGCGGAACCTATTTCCTTTGCCTGCAAACAGGTGAAAATGTAAGACAGAAAAAAATTATCCTTTTGAAATAGAACTGCTTTGATCAGCAGAATTGGGTCTTGCCTTTTTCACGGCATTTTCCCAGCCTTCGCAGAACCGGATACGATTGTTCACAGATATTATGGGCTCAAAGGCAATCGGTTTATCCCGCCCACCTGTTATTTCACCAAGATTAAGAGCTTTAGCCGCAAGCATGGCAGCGCCCAGTGCCGTAACTTCCACTTGCTGCGGTCTTTGCACCTGGCAACCCAGAATGTCGGATTGAAACTGCATCAAAAAATTATTTGCAGATGCACCCCCATCTACGTGCAATTCCTTTAGTGCCAGATTAGCATCACGCTCCATACTCACCAAAATATCCCGCGTTTGATATGCCATAGCTTCAAGAGCCGCTCTTACTATATGTGCCTTCCCGCTGACTCCAGTTAATCCACAGATAATCCCTCTCGCCTGCGTATCCCAGTAGGGAGCACCCAACCCCGTGAATGCCGGGACAAAATACACTCCACCGTTATCATTGATGCTTTGGGCAATCATTTCGGTTTCTGCTGCACTTTGCACAAGGTGCAATTCATCCCGCAACCATTTAACCACTGCTCCCCCCATAAAAACGCTGCCTTCCAGAGCATAAGTGACTTCTCCGTCAATTTCCCAGGCAATAGTGGTCAGTAAATTAGTTTTGCTTTCCACTTTGTGTTTACCTGTATTCATCAGCAGGAAGCAGCCGGTGCCATAAGTGTTTTTTGCCATCCCGGGCAGGAGGCACTTATGTCCAAACAAGGCAGCCTGTTGATCACCGGCGATGCCACAGATTTTTACCTTTTTGCCCAGGATATCTGCTGCAATTTCACCAAATATTCCACTCGAAGACCGCACCTCCGGCAGCATAACATGCGGTATATCAAAGTAATTAAGGATATTGTCATCCCACCTGAGCTCATTTATATTATAGAGCAGGGTTCGGGAGGCATTACTGTGATCGGTAATATGCAGGTCTCCCTTGGTGAGATTCCAGATCAGCCAGCTATCTATAGTGCCAAAATATAGTTCGCCTTTTTCGGCACGGCTGCGGGCTCGCGGCACATTATCTAAGATCCAGGCAAGTTTGGTTGCAGAAAAATAGGGGTTTATAACCAGCCCGGTAGCGGGTTTTATATAGTCTGCCAGAATACTGCTTTTTATTTGGTCGCACATCCGGGCAGTTCTGCTATCCTGCCAGCTTATGGCATTGTAGACAGGTTTTCCGGATTTATCCCAGACTACGGTGGTTTCACGCTGATTTGTTATTCCTATGCCAGCAATCTCTCCCGCTTTGATTCCTGTGCGGTTAAGCAGCTTTTGCATCACGTTTTGCTGGCTTATCCAGATTTCTGCGGCATCCTGCTCTACCCAGCCCTCATAAGGGAAAATACTGGCAACCTCCTCTTGCTCAATATCAATAACCTTTAGCTCTGTATTAAATAGTATTGCCCGTGAACTGGAAGTCCCCTGATCCAAAGCCAGAACATATTTTTTCATAGGACTATTACGATTTATTGAATTCTCTGACCTTTTCATTCAACCAGGTAACCATATCGTTAAATACCATTTCACGGTTAAGCTCTAATTTAAGATCATGCCGGAATTCGGGATAAAAAATAGCTTCGAGATCAAAAAAACCGCACCTTTCATACTCATCGATGAGTTTCCAGATACCTTTGGCATTGGCATTTGCCGCATCCCGCTCACCGGTAATAAATAAAAATGCCAGGTTGTGTGGTATCTTATGGAGATTATCTTTGCCTCTGAGCAATTGCATCCCGCTTATGAGATCAAGAAAGAAACCTGCTGTAAATGTACCTCCACAATATTCATCAGCTATGTAGGCTGCCACTTTTTCTTTATCTCTGCTCAGCCAGTCATACGGTGTTTTTGTTTGCTTAAATTTTCGATTATAATTGCCAAAGGTAAGATCACACAATCTCTGGCTCCGAGAGCGACCCCCATTCTGATGAATTTCACGCTCAGCAATCTTTCTGCCAATAGCAAGTAGTAAAGCGGATTGAACCGGAGTGCCACTCAATAGCACTCCATCTATCTCCTCTCCCCAATGCCGAATATAATGCTGCGTGAGCAATGAGCCCATGCTGTGTCCATAGATAAATAAAGGCATCAATTGCTGCTCACTCCTGATCATACTGCTTATAATGTGAATATCCTCTAATAGCAATTGCCAGCCCATTTCATCTGCTATATAACCATAATCCCGCCTGCTGCCTGCCGTTTTGCCATGTCCACGCTGGTCATGACAATAAACCTTATAACCGTGCTGAGATAGAAATACTGCAATTTCTGCATAACTGCCGGAATGCTCTGCCATGCCATGCACTATTTGCACAACAGCTTTTGTCTTCACTTCAGGCTCCCATACCTGATAGTAAAGGGTCTTCCCATCAATAGAATCTAAATTTTTCATAGAACAATCCCTCACTGAACTCATCTTCCTGGAATATATCTCACCCACGTCAAGAAAAATTATTCTCAGCTAAAAAAACTCATGTGCGACTTTTTAAGATTTCCCAGATAATCTACTGTCATGTCATGCTTGACATGTCGTAAGGATAATTTATGATCGTCTCATAATCAAGTGAGGTGATTATGATAAAGTATAAAGTTACATTAACAGAAGAAAAAAGAAAAGAGCTTAATACTATAGTTAATAAGGAAACACATCCCGCCACTTTGAAATGGTGACGACTAATTGTTTACTTGATCATTATTTCCACTTTTTGAAT
>CAZRXY010000114.1:0-3781 GCA_964604155.1 uncultured Candidatus Cloacimonadota bacterium
CTTCTCATCTTCTCATCTTCGCATCTTCCTCCCCTTCTCACTTCTCACTTCTCACTTCTCCCCAATCCCCATTCACCATTCACCATTCACCACTCACCAATCACCAATCACCAATCACCAATCACCAATCACCACTCCCCACTCCCCACTCCCCACTACAATTCCCAAAGCATCTCCTCCCTAGTGCCTTAAGAATCAATCTTGAATTGACACTTATCAGGGAGGTAGAAAAAATAGACGGATGGATTATAAAAAATTGATAGAAGCTTTGGCTAGAGGGCTACCAGAGGACGCGATAAAGAAGCTGAAGCAGGGAAGTAGTTTGCCGGCAAATGATATTCGGTACTTAAAGGCGAATTTTCCTGAGCTTCCGGTATCTGAGCTTCTATGTCACTATGAGTTACTAAAACGGGCAAAAATTAGATTTGCAGATGCGCATCGCATGGTATTCACAGAAAAGGGATTAAGCCAGTGCTCTACCAGAGAATTAGCACTCTATCATGCCAAAAGAATAGGAAAAGCAGAGACAATTGCAGACCTTTGCTGCGGCATTGGTTCTGATCTTAGCTGTTTAGCAGAAAACAGAAAACTTGTATATGCGCTGGATGCTGATGCCGATGCTCTTTTATGTGCCGGATACAATACGCGAGATAAGAGCAATATTCATTACATCAGGGGAAAAGCAGAAGATTTTGGTGAACGGGTTGAGGTTATTTTTTCTGATCCGGACAGGCGTGCGGGTGGCCGGCGGCGGGTGAAGGCGGAGGAGATGCAGCCTGCTTTGCGTGATCTTTTGATTATACCGGTAAAAAAGAAATTATGTAGTGGAATGCTGATAAAATTGGCGCCAGCTTTGGATTATCACAAAGTGGACAGCGATTATTTTGGGATTGACGCAGAATTTTATAATCTCCCTCACACTTGGGAATTTATCTCGGAAAAAGGGAGTGTGAAAGAGATATTGTTGTGTTGCGGCACTTGCAGTAGTGATATTTTACTTAAAGCTGTGCTTCTGCCGCAGGGTATTGTTTTAGAGGGAGATGGTTCTGAAAAGCTGGAAGTTACCGGCTGGCAGGGCTATATTTTTGAGCCGGATAAAGCGATAATCCGGGCTGGGCTCGTGCAAAGACTTGGCAGAATGCTCAATTATAGGCTGCTTGATCCTCATCTGGCTCTTTTGAGCGGAACAGAACCGGTTGATGAAACATTTGGCAAATGTTATGAACTGATAGAGGTCTTGCCGTTTAAAAGGAAACTTCTACAGAAATATTTCCGGGATAAGGAAGTGGGCGAACTTGTTATAAAAACGCGTGGCTTCCCGGAAACTGCCGAAAGCCTTGTCAGGCAGTTTCGCCTGCGTGGTTCAAAAAAGATGATCATTTTGATAGTACGCATTAATTCTGGACATCAGGTGGCAATATTGCAAAGGAAATAAGAATTAACTTGCCTATAATAAGCAGGATATTTTTTTGGGGACAGAATTTATTTTAAAGGAAGTGTTTATGAAAGGAACAGTTAAGTGGTTCGATGACTCAAAGGGATATGGATTTGTCTTAGGTGAAGATAGAAATGAGTACTTTGTGCACTGGAAATCAATCGTGACTATAAGCGATACTCAGCGTAGATTCCTGGTAGCAGATGAAGAAGTGGAATTTGAATTAATGAACACAGATAAGGGAGTTCAGGCGATTAACATAGTCCGCCTGCATCCGATACCTTCCAGCTAATCCCAGATCAGCGGCGCACCTGGCGTCGCTTTTTTTTATGCTAAAAAGCTTTTTACCTGTCACGCAAGCAGAAATCGATTCACTGGGTTGGGAACAGCCGGATATCATTATAATATCAGGTGATGCTTATATAGATCACCCTTCGTTTGCAGCAGCAATCATTGGAAGGTGGTTGCAACAGCACGGCTATAGAACCGCGATCCTGCCGCAACCGGACTGGAAAAATCCTGCCTCATTTGAGGTTTTGGGTAAACCGCGGTTATTTTTTGGTATCACTTCCGGTAACATGGATTCTATGATCAATAAATATACTGCCCGGCATAAGCTTCGTTCGCAGGATGCCTATTCACCGGATGGTCGCACAGACCTTAGACCAGATCGAGCTACGCTTGTTTACAGCCAGATCGTGCACTCGCTTTATAAGGATGTGCCGATTGTACTGGGTGGCATTGAAGCGAGTATGAGGCGTTTGCCTCACTACGACTTCTGGTCAGATAAATTGCGTAATTCCTCTCTTTTCGATAGTCGTGCCCATTATCTGGTATATGGCATGGGCGAAAGAGCAGTGCTCCAAATAGCTCAGGCAATTGCTGATAATACAGAAACAGATAATATCCCCGGGACGGCAATTATCAGCGGCGAACCGCCACCAGACGCCGTGATATTGCCTGAATATCATGCCGAATTCACTAAAGACGAATTTTGGCAGATGCACAGGATTTATGAGCAAAATTATCGAAATAATTCCGTGTATCAAAATTTTGCAGGACGCTGGCTGAAGCTTAATGTACCCGCTGCCCCCTTAAACGTAAAAGAGATGGATTCCCTGTATGATCTGCCTTTTACCCGCGAACCACATCCAGTATATAAGGGACAAGTAATTTCAGCTTTTGAACAGATAAAAACATCTGTTACTACGCACCGCGGCTGCTTTGGCGGTTGCAGTTTCTGTGGAATCGGCTATCATCAAGGTAAAAGCATACAGTCACGCTCAAAAGCTTCTGTTATCAGAGAAATCAAAGATATCTGCTGCCAGGATTATTTCAGAGGCACAATTTCTGATCTGGGCGGACCTTCGGCAAATATGTATGGTATGTATTGCACCAAAGATATCAGCGAAACCTGTCCCCGTGCCTCCTGCCTCTATCCCCAAATTTGTCCGCATCTGAATTCAGACCATCAACCCTTAAGAAAATTATTGCAAAAAGCTGCCACCTTAAAAGATATTAATCATGTTTTCGTAGCCTCCGGCATAAGATTTGATCTGGCATTAAAAGATAGCCGCTATATAAAAGAAATAGCAGAGCAGCATACAGGCGGATTATTAAAACTGGCACCAGAACATAAAAGCAGTAGAGTGCTTAACTACATGCGGAAACCGGATTTCCAATTGTATAAGGATTTCTTGAAGCTCTTTTCCGCCTGCAGCAGGCAGGCAGGAAAAAAACAGACGGTTGTGCCCTATATCATTATCGGTCACCCGGCTGCTACCCTGGCAGATACCCTGGAGCTGGCTGTTTACTTGAAAACGGAAAACGTGAAACTTCGCCAAATCCAGGAATATATCCCTCTGCCTATGACGGATAGTGCCCTGATGTATTATACCGAAAAAGATTTACAGGGAAACAAAATCCATGTTGCCAGGGGACGAGAAATCAGATTGATGAAAGCTCTTATCCAGTGGTATGATCCACAAAATCGTAAATTGATCATTGAAGCATTAAAAAAAGCTCAACGCACCGACCTCTTTGGAGTCTTCCTCGATTAATGCGAGGGAACGAAGGAACGAAGAGACGAAGAGGAGAAGTCTGAAAATCGAAGGTTTGAAGGTTAGAAGGTTTGAAGGTTTGAGCAGAAGAGGAGAAGTCTGAAAATCGAAGGTTAGAAGGTTTGAAGGTTTGAGTGGAAAGGGAGAAGAGGAGAAGGGGCGAAGAGGAGAATTTAATCTCGATGGTGCGACGGAGCGAGGGTGCGCGTTGCGAATAAATTGAAGAGTGATAACCTGATAATCAAAGGTTAGAAGGTTTGAAGGTTAGAAGGTTTGAGTGGAAAGG
>CAZRXY010000115.1:0-16292 GCA_964604155.1 uncultured Candidatus Cloacimonadota bacterium
AGAATTAATAGCATAAGCTCTTACATAGTAATCCGTACCCGGAGTAAGCCCGATGATATCTCCGTTGAAAAATCCTTCACCACTACCGCAAATTATAAATTCATTGTCCAAAGTGGGCTCAGGCAGGTTGTTCCAGCAAAAGCCGCGTTCAGTGACTTCCAGTTCACCTGTAGATGCCACGTTTCCGGAAGAAGTTACAGAAGTATAATGAATATCACTCAAAGATACAGTATGAACAACCGGGATATCTATTCCGCAACCGCTGACGTTTACATGAGTAAGAGGAGTATGTAAGGTTTGATGCCCAATGGCGGCAGCAAAAACACCTGAATTTTGTGGATGAAAGCGAACATAGATTGTCGTTTGCGGGATTGCGCCATTTTCGGGGATCAGGATTATTTCACTCGAATAATCACGAGTCCCGGAATTCGATTTTGTTAGAGATTCATTTCTTACATTGGAATCAGTTGAGATTTCGAATCCTGCCGGGGCGGTGATTACCAGTTCGGAAATCAGATACATACCGATAAGGGAATAACCGGCTTCCGAAGATACTCCACCAGCTTGAATTTGTCCGAAGTCAGGAAGTGCAGTTGCGTCGATGAACAGGTAAGTAGCCTCAATACCATTACCCTCAACTTGAATGTACTGACCCTGACAATATGAGGTATAATGAGTGATGACGTCATTGTATTGAGTAATCTCATCCGGAACAAAGCGAACAAGGATTGTTGTTTCGGGGATAAAGCCATTTATCTGCTCCAGGAACAGGAAGTTTGAGAATACTGGACTGCGGCTGTCATCAACTGCTATATGAAATCCATGGGGAGCAATGATCATAATATTGTCGAGCAGATCAGCACCGGAAACAGTGTAAGAAGCTTCAGTTGAGAAACTACCGAGTGGAATTTCTCCAAAATCAGGCAGAGTGCTAACCGAAAGGGTGATCTGCGGACCTTCTGTACGGAAAGTTTGTTCTTCTCCGTAAGCACAGCCATATTGATTTTCAGCATAAGCCCGCAGATAATAAAGCGTACCAGTTTGCAGCCATTCCAGATAACTGATAAATTCTCCTGAACCCGTTCCATTATAAGTGCATTCGTCGTTTTCAATCACCGGGTTACCCGTAGTATTCCAGCAGACCCCTTTTTCAAAAACCTCACAACCACCATCACTGATAACATTCCCCCCGGATACGGCTGAATTTCCGGTAATCTCAGTTATCTGAGCGGTGGTAACCTGAGGAATGCTCACTCCCTGAGCAATCAACTCAATCTGAACCTCGCTTTCAGGAGCATTATGAGTGATGAGCAGGTTACTGTTATAGTTTTGAACTGCCGGTGGACTGAAAATAATAAAATATGTCTCATTTTGCCAGGGAGGTAAAGAGAAATTCATTGATTCTCGATTTATGCGGGTATTTTCATTTTGCCGGAAAAGATTCAACGTATCAGCCAAAACCGTGAATCCTGATGGGGGTGTTATTTGACCTGTCAAGGTCTGACTGCCTGTATTCTGTATGTTAAACATCTGCCAGGTTTCGGCTCCCACCAGTGTATCCCAGAATTGCAGAGTATTTGGTGTTACACTGATATGAGGGTAGCCAATACTCATTTCCAAAAGCATCCAGTATTGGGGCATCTGCAAATCATTGCTGTCTATAACAATATAGGAAATATAAATACCTTCCGGCAGGTTTTCCGCATCGAAACCGACCTCGATACTGATTTCGCCTCCGGGTTCGATTTCACCAGAGGTGCTATCGCTGCCGTTTAAACTGAGCCATTCACCCAGGACAACAGGAGTACCGCTGATTTCCACATCATCCAGTAGTATTCCGGCATTGTAGTAATTATTGTTGTCATACATCCGGAAGGCAAGGTAAACATTCGAGCCCGAATATGAAGATAGAGAAAGAGTCCTTTGCTGATAGGTTTGAGTAAGCGTACTCATATCAATTTGTTCCAGAAAACTCCAGGTGTACCCATCATAAGAAATTTCCACACCAAAGCTGCCTCCGAGAGCAGGCTGGTTATAGGTTCTCACATAATATGAAAGCTGACAATCCGGTGTGGCTGTGAATTGGGGAGTGATCAGGCGGGCATCTACGGTCATATAGCCATCCGCATTAGCCGCATAAAACCCCGTATGCGGATATGTGAGATCCTGCCACCAGTTACCGCCCATTCCCAGATTTTGGGTCGTCCATCCTGATGGCGGAAATTGCTCTTCAAAACCCGAGGCAACCAGGATATCACGTTCGCCTGTTCTGCTAAAAACAGAAGCAGTATATGCTAAAGTCAGGTTTCCAGGATTGGATAGCTCAAGACTGTGAGTTGTGGTTTCTCCCGGCTGCTGTTCAATATAGCCGGGAAACTCTCCAATCACCAGTTCAGGAGAAGTGCCGATAGCTGTCACAGCCAAGGTTTCAATTGCCTCGGTCCAGATGTTACTGATTTCCACATTCCCGGAAAAATTACCATGCGTTTGGGGAGCAAAGGTTAAATTATAAGTAAAACTATATCCTGCAAATAGAAAATAATTTATACTATTACGATTTTCTTCATTGCGTTCCGGCCAGTATTCACTAATCAGAAAACCTTCAGGTGGTGAGATTATACCGGTAAGTTCCAGTGTTCCTGTATTTTCCAAGGTAAATTGCTGTGAAAATTCTTCTCCAGCGGGTAGGATTCCGAAATCCAGAGAAGTGGGGGTTATTGTCAGGTCATAGACTCCCACATTTAGACTTACCGGCAGGTTGATTACCGGTTCATCAAAGTCATTACTTAACAGGTAGATATACGCAAAATAGGAATTATCTGCCAGTCCTGCTGCATTAAAACCTGCTTGAATTTCCTGCGCATCTGCACCGGGTTCTATTGTCCCGATGAGACAAGACTGATTGTTTAAAGTGAGCCAGGAATATGTGGGAATGATTTCACCGGTTATTTTCACTTCATCAATGACAGCTCCTCGTCCCATCATGTTACCGGTCAGATGGAAGCCTACGCTGACAAATTGACCGCTGTATGCACTCAGATCAGTTGCCCACAGCGTCCAATCTTCCGGCAGATATTGCTGAGAACAGGTGAATACAGGTGTCCAGTTCATCCCGTCCGTAGTAATTTCCAAATGGAATTCACCAGTGTTCCAGTCATTCCAGTAAGGTTCATAACCTCTTATGTAATAGCGGCTCAGGCAATCCGGAGTTGCCTGAAACCAGGGTGTTATCAGCCTGGCATCTTCACCGTCCCAGGGAGTCATCTGGGCACTGTAATTCCCGGCAAAACTGTACGTATTACCCTGATTCCAGCCACCCCAGTCTGCAGTTTGCATATTCCATCCCGGAGGCGGCACACTATCTTCAAATCCGGAACTGAGGATAGTGTTATTTATTCCCTCATACTCGATAAAAGCCAGATAGTTTATATCCACATTGCCGGCATTACCCAGAGTGAGTGTCTTTATATTTGTTTCCCCTGGTGTAAGAACGCTGGTAAGCACATAAGGCGAGTAAGTAAGGTCTGCCAGAATACCCCTGCCCGAGCATGGTCTAACGGTTTCTCCTTCGGGTGCATTATGGCTGATAACCATATTTCCGGAATATTGCTGTGGCTGAACAGGCAGGAACTGAAGGTTAAAATCTGCCATAGTACCACTATTTATAGTGAATGAAATTTCATTTCTGTCAATATAGGTTTCCCGAAAAAGTTCTTCTTGAGGATTCATGATGCTGCGCCAGATCGTTTGCGAGATAGAAAATCCTTCCGGGGTTGTTATTGTTCCGGTCAAAGGAGAACCACCACTATTTTGGATATAAAACCAGACTTCATCGCTTTCCCCGATATTTACATCACCAAAAGAAAACTCCTCGTTCCAAATATCACAGGTTGGCGGTGGGACGGGAATTCCAGTACCAGTTACATTTATCAGATAAATACCTCCGGCAGCATTGTGTTCAATCACAACCTGCCCGGTATAATCACCCACTTCCTGAGGAAGAAAATCCAATCTGTAGCTATGCATGCCATTTCCAGCAACTGAAAATTCCAGACTTTCCTGACCTGTTCTGCTGATTTCATCTTCTCTTGACCATAATGATACCAGATAACCTTCAGGGGCGTAAATTGTCCCGGACAAGGTCATGGTTCCAGTGTTTTGGATATCAAAACCCAGACTGTTCATCTGACCAACCCAGACTTCGCCAAATTCCATCGGATCACCAGCATATACTATAATATTCGGAGGTGTCATTATTATCCAGTCTATCCGATTATAGGGATCATAGTCATAGTTCTCACCGGAAAATGCCCCGCTGGCATTGATAAATTCGATACTGCCGGCATTACGGTTTTTATACACGTTATAAGCACTGCCCCAGGTGTTTTCCGGAAATACTGCATCATAACAAGTTAAAGCCTGATCATTTCGTAATCTAAGCAGATAACCTCCACTCACACCATTTTCAAATTTGCAGTTATTAAAAGCGTGATTTTCATCAACAGACCCCCAATAAGTCACATATACACCATTTATAGACATTTGCCGGAAGGTTGTATATTCGGCAGCAATTATTCCTCCATTATTGATGTTAAAATCAAAATAATGTCCATCAGAAGTTGATACAATAACCGGACTTTCTTCATTACCTATTGCCTGAAATCTGCCATCATCATTGACATTTAATGCGCTTTGATCACTTAACAGAAGCGATGAACCCAAAGCTAAGTGCAGCATGCCGTTGCTGATAGTTACATCTCCACCACAGCTCAAAGTATTATCGTTAGTAGTGAGGATTCCATTTTCTACGGTCAGATTTTCTTCGCAGTTAAGAACAAAATCCCCGGCAAGGGTCAAGTTGCCATTGATTATCACATCCTGAAAGTAGATGGAATTACCCAGATACTCAAAAAACGGATCCAGTTGCGAATTAAAAATTGCGGTGCAGGTATTATCACCCCAGCCATTTTCAGATATGCCAACGTTGCCTGAAAAGTGATGTGTTAATCCCTCTGCACCAATCTGCCACCTGCCACTCAGAATTTCAAGGTCACCATTTATGCTTATGTTTGTATAAGGTCTAAAATAATCCCCGATTTCACCGGCTGTGGCAATTACAAGATTGTTGAATTCATAAAACTCCCGGTTACTGCTAAAATCCTGATAGCCATTACCGTCAAAAGTTACAGTTGATTTACCTGCACTAAGGCTTTTCATCATATCCTGTTCTGTGTTTTCGTCCGTAAAACTACCCCCAATTTTTACGACAATCTCATCTTCCGGATAATAGCAGTTCAATCCAGCTCCGTCATTGATGATCAGGTTGTTGTCAATATCCAGGGTGCAGCTTTCATGCAGAAGCAAAGTACCGTCCGTTATATAAAGATCATTCAATACCCGCATCGTGCAGCCCTCTGCTAATTCCAGATAATACATAGGAGCGGTTTCTTTTAATATCTGAACGGTATTAAAAGTCTCGTTAGTCATTATAATGCCCGGAGTATAGTTAAAAAACCTGACAATACTCCCTTCTTCCACAAATCCGGCATCTCCGTTCTCATTTGTCCAGTTTTCACCTATCAGTATCAAACCTTCATCTGCGTCCAGAACCCCTACTTCACCGATAAATAATGACCCATATACTGTTAAAAGGTTGTCATTTGTAGCCAGCTTTCCAGCAATTATAGAAAGGTCTCCATTTATGCGTAACTGATAAGACAACTGGCAGGTACCGGTGGTGCCTTCTTTATTAATCACCATATTATGGAACCAGTTGTTACCGGCACTGTTTATCTGAGATAACCTGCTGCCCATAAATTCCACACTACCGGCATTTTGCTGAAAGCTGCCCGCCGTAAGTGCCCGGAATCCCCAGCCAATCTTCAAGGTACCACCGCTTTGTGTAAAGCCGGCATTTTCTCCAAATTGAATTCCGTTATGCGTTATCTGCAAAGTGCCGTTATTCAAAACAACATCAGATGAAAAAGATTTATGGCTGCCGTTATAAGCATCATCTATGATAAAGCTGCCGTCATTGATGGTCAAGCTGCCTCCGGCATATTGCTGGAAATTGCCGCTGATCGTGATGTCTCCGCCATTCTGGATCATACTACCCTGCATATACAGGTTTAAAGTATTGATTACGGCTCCGGTATCCATATTAAATTCGGAATCAGGATAGAGGTCTATCATACCTGCTACTGTCATGCTATTGCCGAACAGATTAAAAGTATTGCCTGTCAGCACCTTTAAATCTCCGGCTATTTGTACGGAATTGTTGTTATATGAGTGCACCTGACAGATTCCGGCAGTTTTATCTATCTTTACTTCGCCAAAGCAGGCTTCATCGGAATATGAATATATTGTGGAAGTTTCCGTTCCGGTAAATTTTACTAGATTGCTTGGCCCAAACTGGCAGTCTATCCCATTATAAAAAACCCAGTCTCCACCAATTTCAAATTCTCCATCAGTAACATTCGCTTGCGAACCACTATACCAGAAAACGTCATCAGCCACATAGATTTTGTCATCTTGGCTGTCCATATTCAATCCCCCATAGATAAACAGGTCATTACCAATGGTCAGAAACACATCATTGATCTGAATAAAGCCGCTTTCAACAATTAGATTCCGTTCTATAGTTGTATCATTATTGAAGATAACCCTGTTAAAACGGTCTCTTTCTCCATCTTGTCTAAAGTTTGATGCCTTATTTACCCGTAGATTGCGAATACTGCCACCCGGAGTTTGATGGCAATAGGCTGTTCCCTGGCCATAAAGCTCAATTTGATTATTACCGGTGAGAGAAAATCCTTCCCGTTCTACTAT
The DNA here is from genome assembly GCA_964604155.1 of uncultured Candidatus Cloacimonadota bacterium. Lineage (GTDB taxonomy): Bacteria > Cloacimonadota > Cloacimonadia > Cloacimonadales > TCS61 > Stygibacter. Next base: position 6,829 of record CAZRXY010000115.1, read on the forward strand.
AAAGTCTCCAGTGGTACGAATCTTACCACCCGTTATAACTGAATTCAGGTCATGATTCGTTTCTGAAATTAATATACCGGTATCTTTAAAATCTAATACTCCACCTGAAATAAATACAGTAATTCCACGCGTGTATGCCCATTCACTCGGATATTGACTGCCTCCATAGATGTTGAATTCGCCGTTATAAATCCAGATACTGGCATCAAGATCAGCCCAACCCGTCCCCTGATGCAGGTTTATCGTTCCCTCTTGCAGGATATAGTTACCGGTAATCCGCAAATTTGCCAGATCATTGACCGTAAAGCTGCCATTAACCACTCTTACCACGCCGGAAATGTACTGGAAAGTTTGGCAAGTGAAAGAATCTCCCCATCCAACTTCCAGATATGTGCCGGGTGACTTCGTTAATATCACGCTGTCAAAACCATTTTCATGGACACAAGACTCAGGAGTATCGCCCGAAAAGGTTACAACTGAGCCATTACCGTTAAATGTTCCGCCATTATTATACCAGCTTCCGGTTACTTCAATATCATTTTGATTAGAGCTAATAGTCCCTTGCAGATTGATGCTTTGCACTTTAATGTCGTCCATTAAGCTGAGATGGCAGCCACCGGCGATAAAAATTTCACAATATTCACTTTCCGGACTTGATCTTAGTATTTTTAATCCTGTTCCCGTAAAATTAAGATAGCCAACTTCGAAGAAAATTTTACCCCACCCGTTTAAAAGTTGGACATTACCCTGAACATTCACCGCAGCCTCGGTTTGGACAAGGAATTCTCCACCTCCGGTTATTTGTAAACTGTTGATAACATTCAGTGCTTCATAGGATTCTTCATTAAAGATAAGAGCCATACCGCTGTATTTGGAAATTAACATATTGTAGAATATCTGACTTTCAGCATTATTCTGTAAAATACTGTCTTCAGACCCCCGAAAGCGAACAGTGGTCTGGTCTAATATGATCTGAGCATTTTCATACGCCAGCCAGTCGCCCGTTAATACAAGTTCGCCAAATCCTGTATCTATTAAACTGGCTGTTCCAAAGATGTTTATATTGCCATTAACCCATAATTCGGAACTATTAGTTGTCAAAGCGACCGTACCATAGATATTTACTGAATTTCTTGAGATCAGCTTACCCTGAGCAATAATTATCTGGGCATTTTCCTCGATGGTAAGGCTTTTACAATTGGCAATTGTTGTTCCGGCAATTATTGGATAATTGATGCATCCCGAAGGTATTGTAACATGAGTATTCTGGTCAGGTACCAGTCCATTTTCCCAGTTACCAGGCTCGAACCAGGAGTGGTTAGTATTTCCCGACCAGCTACCGGGAGAACCGATGTTTATTCGGTAATAAGCCGAATTATCATTTTCTGCCCATACACATACTCCATAAAAATCTCCATGGCTGATGGTCACTGTAAAAGACTCGTCCTCTCCTGAACCGTAAAAGTTGCTGTAACTTATCATAGAGGTCAGTGGCTGAATATTTGTCCCGTAAAGCGAGGAAAACATGCCGATATTCAGATTTGCATTCCCGCTGATAATGTCTAAGTTAACGGTATAAGTACCGGGACCCAGATATAAATCCCAGATATTTGCTACATCACCTTCGGGCCAATAGGTTGTTGGGTTTAATCCCAGAACCAAATCTATATTAGGATCATGATTTACCTGCACTCGTGCTGTGCCGCTAACCGTTTCACCCTCATAAGACGCCACCCTCACTGCCCGTTCTGTTGCAGCTGCATGATTGCCGTCAATGGCAATAAAATTTGTTCTACTAAAAGCTGACTGAGAGGAAGCTAAGATTTGTGAAAACTCGTAATCATTAAAAAGCGTTATTCCCCAGTTATCCGTATTATTAACAGGTCTAACGCCCACAACTTGCCAATTGGCGGCAGAACTGCCAAACCAGTAAAAATCGGGCACGGTGGCGGTTACTGTCATCTCTCCATCATAAAGTTCTGGAAAAGACCCCCCCCGGACTGATCTGAAAGTCTCCAAAGCTGCCATCGGCTCCAATCAAATCTCCGTTATGATCATAAAGTTCTATCCAGATCCGGCACTTGGCAGAATTAATGTTATTCGGTATCTGCCACCAATAGTAGCCAATATTGGGAGCATTCTCTACAACATACTGCAGATTATGATTTTCGCTATCTGTATCCAGGATTATAGTCACATACTGGTTCGCACCTCCCATTGGTGAATCGTGTAACCAGTGAATTTCACAGATATCATTGCCATAATAGTGTTCCCCAGCTCCTGTGGCATTGTATCGCAGGTCACCGTGCGGGCTTTGCAAATTTACGGCATTACCGTAACTGCCCCCGGGCCAGATACCAAAAGCTCCATCTACAATTGACCTGTTATGCCAGGTTACAACCGAACAGTTGGGATCATGCACACCAACCATCAACGAATCCGGATCATAGCCTACTGCTGTCACAAAATGATTCTCATTGACCCAAAGCATCAAAGGTAAACCGTCCTGGACAAAATCTCGCACCCGATTGTATAAAAAAGTAGTCCCGTGGCCTTCATAATAATGCCCTTGAAATGAATAATCATGATAACTATTGGTTACTTCCAGTGTTCCCGGAACCATATCACAGCAATAAGTAGAGCCGGAACTGTTTGTATTCATAGCACTCTTAAGCTGATGTGAAGTATTTGGTATTTTATAATCATAATGATGCCATTGCAGGCTGTCGGGATAATCATCCCACTCGGTAACATGATAGTCAACCAGAAGTGAATAATTATCCCAGGTGTTGATAGAGTTGTAATCAAACCAGGCAAGAAGCATTGCTGCGGCAGTGGGACCACACCCATAATGCCAGGGATAAAAAGGCATATACTCATGATTATTCATCAGAATACGCTCTCTGGTTAATTCTCTTCTACCTGAGGCAAAATCATCCCATTCCTGACTGTAATCTCCCTGCTCACAAAAAAAATTAAGCCCTTCTGCAAAATCGAAAAAATCTTCCTCATTTAAGACTTTTTCAGGCGGTAATACTCTAATGTATCTTTTTGCACCTTCTTTTTCTACGCAATACCAAACGTTTGCCGTTGTCAGATAATACACCTTTTCCAATATATAATCCCTGCCAAGCAACTTCTCTGCCAGATTTTGCAATCGCGTTCCCAAAATATATTCATGCGATAGAATTTCTGCATAATCAAGTATAACAGACATATCACGACGGGCAGCTACCAGCATTGTTGCAAATTCATTTTCCTTTATTGGATCAGGATTTTTTTGATCTGCCTTATAAGCCTCCAGGGATGTGAGGATGGTCTCCTTTGCCGGGAAATAATTACCTTTGATAAAGTTAAAGCGGTACGCTACAATCTCATTATCCGTATAGTAATAGGGTGTGGTTTCTCCTATTGCCACTTCTCCCCAAAGCGCTTGTGCATTGCGTAAAGCTATGTCCTCAATCTCGGCATAAGCAACGATTTCGCCACCTGCTGATAATGCCAGCAAGCTGAAAATAAATACAAAAATAAACGCCATTTTTTTCATCATTCCCTCCGTTATTGTTTTTTTATTTCACTTATCGCTTTCTCAATCTGAAAAAAAGAGATCGGTTTATTCATAAATTCACGTGCCCCTATGGACATTGCCTGCTCTTTCAGCCGGTGATTGATGATCCCTGTGATCATAATCACCTCTAATTCAGGATACTCAATCTTTAATTCTTTCAAATAGTCTATCCCACTTATCTCCGGTAGGTTTATATCCAGAAATACCAGATCTATCTTTTCCTTTCTTAAGAGTTCCCGGGCAAATGACGGCTTGTCAGCAATATATACCTTATATGACCTGTGATTCAGAAATTCTGCCAGCTCCTCACAAATCCGCACATCATCATCCAGAACCAATACATTTTTCATTATCTTCACCTTTATTTCTCTTTTGTTCTTCACTGAGCATTAATGATGCCATATGCCGCAATTTTTTGTTTCAGATATAATGAGGTGGAGCTATCTTTATATAATTATTTATCTTAATTAACCGATTATTATTTTTTAACCTGAAAACATTCTGCCTCTTTCACATCCGTTTTGGCAAAAATACTGTAGCAAATTGCTACATAGTAGCTTTATGATACAACGAATGCAGTTTTAAAAAAGGGATCAATCAGCCTCTTTTCGGTAGTTTACCAGTCTGCGGATTAATGTATGCCGAGAAATACCAAGGATTTCAGCAGCCTTTGTTTGATTCCCCCCCGTTTGTTTCAGAGCTTCAGAAATCAATTCTTGTTCGTTTTCCTTAAGTTTCAGTTGTTTTTTTTCTGGCAGAGGATCTGCCGGGTTGCCTTTACAAACCGGAAAGCTTTCTCTGCCCAGGATGGTTCCTTTGCTAAGTATTAATGCCCTTTCCGTGAGATTTTTTAGTTCTCGCACATTTCCGGGAAAATCATAATTCATAAGCGTTTGCAGAGCATCTTTACTGATTTCCGGTACTTCTCTGCCGTTTTTCAGACAGAATTTCCGGATGAAATGATTTATTAAGGACTCAATGTCGTCCTTCCTTTCCCGCAAGGGTGGAATATTAATGGTTATCGTATTAAGACGATGATACAAATCCAAGCGAAAGTTGCCTGCGGCGATACTTTTTTCCAGATTGTGGTTAGTAGCTGCTACTATGCGGACGTTAGATTCCATATCTATATCCATACCAATACGCCGGAATTTCTTTTCTTCGATCACGCGAAGTAATTTTGCCTGCATTTCCACGGGCATATCGGCAATTTCGTCCAAAAATAGCGTGCCGCCTCTTGCCAATTCGAAAACACCTTTCCGGTCATCTATTGCTCCGGTAAATGAACCCTTTTTGTGACCAAAGAAAATGCTCTCCATTAAGGTCTGCGGCACGGCAGAACAATTAACCGGGAAAAAGCTGTTTTTGTTTCGCTTACTGGAAAAATGGATAATGCGGCTGACGATTTCTTTTCCGGTACCGCTTTCGCCTGTTACCAGCACATTCACATCATAACCTGCTACATCCAGGGCATTATTCAGAACCTTTTGCATTACCTGGCTATCACCGATAAATTCCTGCTCCAGTAGGCTTTCCAGCTCCATAGATATCAGCGAATTTCGTTCTGCATATTTCTGTAATTTTTTTTGTATACTAATGAATTTACTTGTCCTGGTGATCGCTATTTTGGCTTCCGTCTGCTTGAAGGGTTTCTTTAAAAAATCGATCGCACCCAGTCGCATAGCCTCGATCACGGTATTCATATCACCATGTCCTGTGATCATGATCACCTCAAGTTCAGGATATTGGGCTTTTATCCTCTTCAAAATTTCTAAGCCATTCTCTTTACCTAACATGATATCCAAAAAAAGAATATCCGGCTTTTCCTTGTGCATTTTAGAAATCCCGGTTGCCATATCGTTGGCGGTATCAACCTGAAAATTCTGATGCTGCAGGTATTCCTGCAATTCCATAGTTATGCGTCTATCATCGTCTATGATCAATATTCGTAAGTCCATTATTCAGCCCCCGTTAGATTAAAAAATAAATTTATGATTGTCCCTTTTCCCGCAACAGAATTGACCGATATTTCTCCAGCCATCTCACGGATTATTCCTCTTGCTATTGCCAGACCTAATCCAGTACCCTTGCCCATTTCTTTGGTAGTAAAAAAAGGTTTGAATATTTTCTGCAGATTTTCCTCTGGAATTCCAGGCCCGTTATCGCCTATCTGAACTACGATCCGCTTTTCCCGTAACTGAGTATGAATGTATATCTTTTTTTGGAAATCGCCATCTGCTGTCAGGCTTTTTTCTGTGACTGCATCTCGGGCATTGGAGAGTAATATCAAGATTACTTGCTCAAAACTGTAGAGATTACCTATTAATGGCGGTAATTTATCCTCCAGTTGCAGGTCTAATCTGATGCCCTGCCGCAAATATCTTTGCTTGGTCATATTCAAGGCATTGCGTATGCCGTCATTAAGACAAAAAAGTGCCTTTTTTTCTGCAGCATGTGAATGCGAAAAAGTGCGGATATGATCCGTTATCTTTTGCATCCTGCTTACGTCTTCCAGCAGATAGCAAGTCTTTTTTTCCAGATATTCCAAGTCTGCATATCTTTCTTCAAGTGCAGATTTCAGGTTTTCCAGCGTGAAAGACATACTTTGAAGAGGTTGATTTATCTCATGCATTATTCCTGCCGCCACTTCACCCAAAATTGCCAAACGCGATTGTTTAAGGGCTTTTTGCTCTTGCAGTACCCTTTTTACTTCATTTCTGTGACGATAGGTGATAAAAATTGCTAAAACCAGCAGAATGAAAAGCAGCAAAACCAATATTAAAAGATTTCGCACCCGCCGGTTTGCTGATAACTGCATATCTATTAGTTCAGCATCCTTCTTTAACAATTCTATCTCATTTTCCTTTTTTTCTGTCTCATATTTAACTTCCAATTCGGCAATCTGTCTATGTTTTTTCTCAGTGAACAGGCTGTCCTGCATCGCCATATAATTGCTTTGATAGATAAAGGCTGATTCATAATCTCCTATTTTTTCGTAGATGTTATAAATATCCGAATATGCTGAAAGAAGCAACATCGTCAGATCGTGCTTTTCCGCCAATTCAAGTCTCTTCAAATGCCATGGCAAAGATTTTCCGTATTGTTCCTGCTGAAAAAAAAGATTTCCGTAGTTCTCATAATATGAAGCCTCAATTTCCAGATCCGCTTTATCCTGTAAATATTTTTCCACTCTCCCCAAATACTCAATTGCTTTGGTATAACTCTGTAAAGCGATATATATTGAAGAAATATTACTGTATCTGATCATCAGTCTTCTCTCTTCTGATGTCATTTCCTGCAATTCCAACGCCTCCAGTAAATATTCCAGAGCTTTCTCATAATCTTCCTTCTCCTGATAGAGATAACCCAGATTATTCAATCTGATTGCCATCTTGTTCTCATCAAAAAACTTCCTGTCTATCTCCAGAGCTCGGTTATAATACATTTCCGCTTTTTTATAATCACCCCACGCCTGGTATACTGTACCAATGCTGTTTAATACCGTGGATAAATTCTCTTCTTTACCATGCTCTATTTCACTCTTTAAGGTCTGCTGCAGATAATCCATGGCTTTCTCAAATTCCCCAAGCTTGTAATAGCTGTTACCGATATTATTAAGATTTGTGATGATCTCTTCCCAGTTTGATTGCTCATTTGCTATTTCTAATGACTTTTTATAATTCGATATGGCTTCATTATATCTGTGAAGAATTTCCAGAACATAAGCCACGTCAGCAAGACGCAATTGATATGATTTTGATTGTTCTCCCTCAATCTCGCCAGCTAATTCCGCAGATTGCTGATACCAGTTTAGAGAATTTTCATAATCACGCAAATAAAAATAACTGTCACCCAGATAACGGGCTAAGCTCGCCCGGAGATTTTTATCTTCTGAATTTTCCGGCGATTCTAAGGCGATATAACAATTTCTAATTGCTGCTTGAGGGTCAGCTTCGGTTAATCCCTCTATCTTCTTAAGTAAAGAAGGCAGGTCCTGCCTCACTGCTGAACTGTTACCGTCAGGCAAATCCGACTCACACCGTATGTAGCTGCCTCCCACAACCAACACTAAAACCAGCATAAAAATAATCTTCCCGCTCATATACACTTTCTCCCTTAAACCCTAAGCGTCACTTCCTCAATATCAGCATTATTGTATTTTTCTGTCAATTCAAAAAAAATCATCGCTTAAGAATTATCTTGACAGTTTAATGTGAAAACACTCATTCAGAGATATGGGTGTATCCTAAGTACAGCTTGTGGATTTATTGAAAGGCTGAAAGCTGACAGGAGGTTTTCATGAAACTCAAAAGAAAAAAAACAGGACCAGAGCTTACATCGCAAGAACAATGGCAGTATTCCAATCTATTCCAGAAATCCACTTCTGGTATTGGCTTTTTAAATCAAAAAGGTTTTTTTACAAAAGTCAATCCTGTTTTTTGCTCAATTACAGGTTATTCAGAGAACCAGCTAAAAAAAATGCAATTCAGCCAGCTTGTGGCTTCAAATAGTGAATCTTTTCCAGATTTAACTGCCGGTATTTCACTGAAAAATAATTTTGTAACTGATTTACCTCTCGTGAAATCTGATTCAAATATCATCTGGACACATTGCGATCATGAAATTGTCTCATCACCACTTCAGGATAAGGTCTATTCGCAGATTATAATTAGAGACATCACAAATAAAATGGATATCCAGCAAAAACTGCATAAACTGGACTGGCTTCTCCAGAAAGACGAATCTCAGTTTCCAGAAAAATATCTATATTCTCCTTTCTATGGAGATGTAACGAGCCTCAATACAAAACGGCTAATCTTAGACTCTGTGGGCACAGAAACCCTAAAAAACATCACTCTGGATGTGATGGAGTTGCTTGATACCTCTTTAGCTGTTTACGAAGAAAATGGTGATTATGCTTATGGTATTTTTGTCTCAGACTGGTGCCAGATTATGGATACTGCCTCCAGAAACCTTTGTGGTAATGTGGATAATAAAACAGCACTTGCCGGCAAAAAATGGATTTGCCACGATTTCTGCTGGAATGTTTCTGCAAAACCTGCCCTGCTGTTACAAAAACCTACAGACGTGAAATGTCCCGGAGGTATCAATTTGTACGCAGTACCAATTTTTGCTAATGATAAACCAATTGGTGTCGTTAATATCGGCTACGGCAATCCTCCTCAGGATTTCCTGAAAATTGGTGAACTTGCTGAAAAGTATAAAATAGATCCAGCTTCGTTATTGAATAACGCATTACTCTATAAATACAGACCTCCTTATATCATAGATATTGCCAAAAAAAGGCTTCACAGCATTGCCATACAAATTGGCAATATCGTGGAACGAAACCTTGCTCAACAATCGCTGATGAAAAGCCAGGAAAGTTTTAAACTCCTCTCTGAAGTTACTTTCGAAGGTATTATCCTTCATAAAAACGGGATCGTGATTGATGTTAATAATTCTCTTTGCCGAATCACGGGCTATTCTCGCGAAGAATGCCTGAATTCTAATCTTATGGATTATCTTTCCGAGGAATCAATCCGGCTTGTGAAACAAAATATCTCCAAAAACTACGCTCATCCCTATGCAATAAAAGTAAAACGAAAAGATAATTCCACTTTTATGGCAGAACTGGAAGCCCGTGACCTTCAATATAAAGGTGAAATGATCAGGATAGTTGCCGTGCGGGATATTACTGAAAAATATGAAGCAGATAGAAAACTAATAGAGAGTAATGAACGATTTAGTGCCCTGGTTAACCAATTGCCTCAAACCCTGTTTCTTCATGATATATCCGCAAATATCATAGAAGTTAATAGAAGCACCGAAAAAAAATATGGTTACACAAAAGAAGAATTGCTGACGATGAATGTTTCTGATATTGACCCTGATT
>CAZRXY010000116.1:0-24470 GCA_964604155.1 uncultured Candidatus Cloacimonadota bacterium
TTCGAAAAGTGGAAATAATGATCAAGTAAACAATTAGTCGTCACCATTGCGAAGGTCTAAAGACCATTCGCAAGGTAACTTAGATTGTTGATAACCTCCCAATTGAGACCTCACGGATGTGCGTTAGCTCTCCGGGATGGTTGACCAAGGATAATACAACCTAATACTTTATTTCACAGTTAATTAGAACTGCGATTAATTCAAAAAACAGGGGGATGCCTGATTTCTCTTTTGAATGGGTGAGAATCACTGGGACAATTTTTTTAGCCACGGATTTACACGGATTCATTGAATATCTATTTGCCTGTAACTTATTGATGAAAATTCATGGTTCGGATTTGTACTGATCAGGCGAAATGAGATGAAAATTATCTCGATAAAACTGAGGAACTTTACTGGCATGAGGAAGATAAATCAGACCAGGATAGACTTTGTAGGTAGATTTTAATGGTAGTATAAACTTGTATATATCTAATCTTATTCAAGTTATTCATCAGGAAATTAAGGTACAGTCCATAAAAAAATAGTCAATCAAGATGATTTTCTTTCATTGCAGAATAAAATGCCAAGAAATTAAAAAGGTGCATAAATATATCCCAAAAAGCGTAAAAGTGTGGCAAACACGGTTTATAGCTATATATATTAGTTATATACGATGTAACTTTAGTGCAACTCTTTGTTTTATAAGTGTATCATGTTGTTTTATAGTGTTTTATGTATTAGCGTGAGAAGTGATGGCTTTTTGCGGTGAACGGTGATGGGTAGCTCCGTGCTTTCAGTTCGGGGATCGATCGGTTCCCTTTCGTAATCGGGATTTATCCCAGAATTTTTTTTGAAGCCGGGTCGGTGGTTGGAACTTGTTTCAGTTCATTATCCGGGATTTTTCGCTTAGTTTCGAAATATTTTTGGTTGATGGCTCAGGATTCACATTTTCAGGATAATTTTGTATTTTTCCGGGTGATGTGCTGAATAATTTCTTATTAAACTGTCATCTTTTTGTTTTTTTCTCCTTTACTATTTTAAAAGCAGCAATTTGTGATTTGCTGAGAATTCTGGCGTTGTGATGCGGCAGTGATAGAATCCTGAAGATAGCGGGGCGTCACTATTGCTGAGTCCGTTCCAGGTATGCGAATGAGTGCCGGAGTGCAGATAGCCGGAATAGAGATTATTAACGAGCTGACCTTTTGCATTATAGATATCGATCGTTGCCCGGGTAGATTTACTTAGTAGGAAACTGATAGTTGTAGAAGGATTGAAGGGATTAGGGAAATTCCGGATTGAAAGAGGATGACTGGTTATTTCTTCGGGATTGGAATCCGCTGAGTAACCTGTGAGCAAATAGAGTCCATCATCAGAGCAGGCGACCAGATTAGGGCAATTTATTAAAGGGAACAAGGAAAATCCGTTGATATAATGGCAATTTAGTCCATCATTAACAAAATCTATCTCCTGAATGTCCGGTAGCCAGCAGGCTACGCCGGTATAGGTAGTATGCGGAAATTCCCAGCCGACAAAGACATTATCGGCAAATTTGATAGAAACAGCCGCAAGATCGATAGACCAGAATTCTACTGACCAGTTGGCGCCGAAATCGATTGAGCTGTAGAGCCCTGAGGAATAGGATTGACCTGGGAATATCCCATAAAATGTGCCATTGCTGGTTACTGCCATTCTGGTGATTGGGTAATAAGAGCTGCTCATTGACCATGTTTGACCTGCGTCTTGGGAATAATATGTATTCCCGGCAGCAGTTACTACATAGTTACCCCCATAATATGCCATGTCATGGCAGGATAAACCGTCAAAAAAGGGAACGCTTTGCCAGGACAATCCGTGTGAAGAACGGAAGAGTCCTTCTTCACCACCGGCATAAAAGCTGGAATCGGCGGGGCAATAAGTGATAAAACGCGGGTTCATAAGCCATAGCAGTAGATAGAATTCATGATTTGAATAATTGAAAGCATAAATGCCATCGGAGTCTGATCCGTCTCCAATCGCAAAAATCAGATCCGCAGTAGCAGTGACTACCACTTCCACATCCCAGACCGGCAATCCTGAATAGGAATATTCCTGCCACTGAGCATTTTCATTCAATATGATACCGCTGTCTGTACAGATAACCTCGTAATGAAGATCGTCTTCAATAAAAGTGTAGCTATTGGCACAAATACCTGCCGGACCAAAGGTCTCCCATTGATAGGCGGTTAAAGGGAGTGAAAACAGAATTAGTGCTGCAAAGCTGAAGTAATAAGGGCTTTTCTTCATAATAATCCTCCAGAAATATATTAATAGATGAAGCTGCATCTTGGCTTAATAATCCTGCAGTACGAGTCCTTTCAAAGATGAAAAATTCTGTCAAATAATTTTTTGAAATATAGCATACCCCCGGAAATTTCATAGTGCTGGAAGCTGCGGCGTCCACGTCGTAGAGATTTGGTTACTATTAACCGAGTAAAAGAATTTTTTGCCACCAACTACGAACAAGGTTCGACATGGCAGGCAGAGAACACAGAGGACACTGAGGGAATATAATGAAAATGCGAAGATGGGAAGATGAGAAGATGGGAAATTGAAGATGGTGATTGGTGATTGGTGATTGGTGATTGGGGAGAAGTGAGAAGGGGAGGAAAATGCGAAGATGCGAAGATGTAAGATTAGTGCCACGGATTAAACGAATCAGCACGGATAATGTAAGGTGAAGATGAGAAATTGGGATTTAGTAATAATTATTTCTTACTTTTTCAGAGTAATTAGAATTTACTTGGTGAAGCCTGTGTAATTTCATTATTGCCAGTAAGCTAACAACTTGTTTATTAGAAAACGTGGGGGAGCCTGTTTTTTTTGAAAATTTGGCATACCCTTGTTTGAATGTATAGTAGTTCTAATTAGCTGGGGAAAAATGAATTAAGTTGTATTATCCATGGTCGATCATCCCGGAGAGCTAAGGCCCATCAGGGAGGTCTCAATTGAGAGGTTATCAACAATCTAAGTTACCTTGCGAATGGTCTTTAGACCTTCGCAATGGTGACGACTAATTGTTTACTTGATCATTATTTCCACTTTTCAAATTAATTCCGGGAGTATACCAGGGTTGAAAAATAAAGAATTTGACATTAGAATATCGGAAATGGAGAATAGTTTTGTAGCAGGGGGACGATGAAGGATTACAAAATAAAGCAGAAGGGAGAGTAAGATGTCTCAGGAGAATTATGGAGCAGATCGTGAGCGGGGAGTATCAGTAGGTGACTGGATTTTTACGATAATCATATCTTCAATACCATTTTTGGGAATTATTGCATTATTATTATGGGCATTTGGCAGTTCCACTCCGTTATGCAAGTCAAATTGGGCAAAAGCCTGGTTATTTTTACAGATATTAGGTTATCTGGCAGCGATTTTATTCTGGGGTACAGTTGTGAGTGTGCTGGCGCTATAGAAAAGAAAGGAATAGAATAGAAAAGAATAAGTGATAAGGAGAATTATGAGACGGCATGTTTGCAGTCTTTATCTGTTTTTTTTATTATCAGGGCTGTATTCCGGTGGTTTACTTCATGCAGCGAGTGAGCTTAGCGAGCTTGATTGCGGTTTTTTCAGGGGTTATTATTACTATTATCTGAATATTTTTTCGGGCTGGGGAGGAGGATTTGATCAATCCGGTCAGTTCCGGGAGAATCCGGTATTATTGGGGTGCTTAGAAGGAAATCAGTTTAGTTTGGGTATGAATCCCCGGTTTTGCTTAGATGCCGGCACATTGATGAGCGATTATAATAACAGGCTCAATACTGAGATAGATGATCTAATATCGAGTGTGAAATCAGACACGCTTAGGGTGCTGTATCCCCGGGTTAATCTGGCTTTTGGACAATCTGGCGGGATAAAGGATCTCACAATACGGATGCATTCAGGAGTATCGGGTTCATGGGGGATTTCTTTATGGAGTCCCTTGCTTTTGGGAGGTGAGCTTACCGGTAATTCTATCACGATGACATTGGCTACTGATGCCGGGCTGAGTGATAATGAAGAGACCAGAATAGTATTAGGAAATGATCTTCGTTTAGCAGCTGAATTGCAATTAAATCAGACGCGGATGAGTTATGTTTACAGGTTCAAAAATGACATTCATTTAGGAGTCGGGATAGACCTGATACATGTAAAGATAAGCGGTGATGGATATAGCAGAACTGAGGGCTTTATTCGCCAATATGGAGGTGATACTGATATCACACAGGCGTTTAATGATCCTTTGGACGGTGAATATTTTCGCAATACGTTAGATAATTACTGGCACTTGGGGTATGAGGATTTGATAACGGGCATAAATGGAGGATTGTCATATCAATTAACAGAGTCATCGCTTTTGGATTTGGGTTTTTCTCAGCCCTGTCGGCAGGAGCTTTCGGGCAGCAGTGAGGGTGTTTTGCATGAAATAGGTGCTGTGGATTATGAAGCTTTGATCGGTTTAGCCGAGGGTGAGCTGTTTGATGAACTGCTTCTGGAGCCCAGCAGGATGACCTATACGAATGCAACGGTTTACAGCAGCCGCAGCCTGGTATTCAGTTATCCGGGCATCCTTCGTTTTGGTCTTGGGATAGAATTAGCAAGAACAAGGCATCAGTTTTCTCTGGCGGCATATCTTGGAGACTTATCATTTCGTTATAAGGGCTATGTGAGAGAAAACGGCAGAGAGAAAACAGGAAATAGTTTCAAGGAATTTGAGCGAAGCAGGGGGGTAGATTATACTTGGGGGATGGAGATCAAATCCAAGCTGGAGTATAATTTAGTGCACCGGTTTTCTTCCAGATTCGGGATGTATTTCACGTTTCAGTATTATACAATGAAAGAGTTTGATGATAATGCAGCCCAGGAAGATGCTACAGAAGATTTGCTGCATCTGGCAGCAGGGAATTTTGGATTAAGTTGGCAATTAAGTGAGAAGCTTAAGGCAGAATGTATGTTAGCGGGATTTCCAGGACCTTTTCTAAGTACAAAGCTGACCTACAGGTTTGGGCGTGATGAGTAGGGTTCTGATCGTCTTGATCCTTCTATCCTGCCTGGTGCTTGCCGGAATGGATATAGCCTTTGGCACGAGGATAGACCGAGGTCCTCTACAGAACGATGAGCTAACGGAAGCATCCGGTCTGGCAGAATCTGGCAGGGACAGCGAAGTGCTGTGGACACACAATGATTCCGGCGGTGATGCTGCACTCTATGCTCTTGATAAATGGGGAGAACATCTGGGCAAATATTTTCTGACAGGTATCAGTTTCCGAGATGTAGAAGATATCTGCAGTGGTAATGGACCTCAACCCGGAGAAAAATATCTCTACCTTGCAGATATTGGTGATAATCAGGGCAGTTATACCCAGAAATATATCTATCGTGTTTGTGAGCCGCAAGTGAATGCGGGACAGAGTCCTGAGGACTTTGTTATACCGCCGGAAGATATTGAAGTGATTAGTTTTACATATCCCGCAGGTCTCAGGTATGATGCGGAGACAATATTCATAGATAATGCTACAAAAGATATCTATCTGGTGACCAAGCGTAATCCGGATAATCCTTATAGTGGAAATTCTGATATTGTATTCAAAGCAGCATATCCTCAAAGCACTACAATCACCATAGAGCTTGAGGAGTTTTATGAACTGGAACTGGATGATTATCAGGGTTATGGGATAACGGCGGGAGATTTATCGGATAGCGGATTAGAGCTCTTGCTGAAAACATATTCCCAGGTATTTTACTGGGTATTAGAACCCGGGCAGGGGTTCGATGAAATTTTCGATCTTCCAGCCTGGGAAGTACATTACCAAATGGAGCCTCAGGGTGAAGCGCTTTGTTGGAGCGGTGGAGCTGAGGGTTATTTTACCTGTGGTGAAGAATATGCGGGTTATCCCTCTCATCTGGCTTATTATCCACGCTATAGCAGTTTTATCCAGATAAGTGAACTTCCTACTGGATTATACAAACCAGATGAGCAGCTACAAATAGTCTGGCAGCCTCCGGGATTATACAATCAATTGTACCTTAGCACTCAGTTTGGGGCAATGGAGCTGGAAAATTATGAGGCAAGCGGAGTCTGGGGAGAGGATATCCTGTTTTGCACTCCGCAGCAGCTTGGGATTGGCGTGGGTATCTATCACGCTATATTGCACAATCCGGAGTATGATTATCTATCAATCGTATTTCCCTTGATAGTGGAATCTGCATCTGCAACTCAAATGATCTATCCCCCCAATGGCAGCACTATCACAGATCCGTTGCCGGTATTTCAATGGCAGTCTAATCCTGGTGTGCCTTATTACCTCATAGGGATTTCAGATACACCTTTCACGATTGAGCACGATGAAAACGGTGATACAGTGATCACGGGCATAGAGACTGTGTGGCAGGCAATTACGCATGATACAGCACTCATGTATGGTATGCCGGACCCGTCTGGTTATTTTGAAGTAAATGCACCACCTCTGATACCGGGGCAGGAATACAACTGGATTATCGCCAATAATTATGGCAATGATCCACTGTTAACTTCCAAAGTAGCCGGCAGTCCCTTTTCTTTTTATTACAGTGCCCAGGAGACACTTCCTCAACCTGTGCTCCTGGATCCCTATGAAGGAGCCTATATTAGCAGTAATGAGATAAATTTTGATTGGACAGAGGTGTCTGAGGCTATGTATTACCAGGTACAGGTTTTTGAAATCCGGCATGAAGGCAGCAATATTGGCAATTATCTGGTTTGGGATCAGGTGACCACAAATACTTCGATCAATATGAATGCCTCTTCAATACTGATAGCAGCCGATTATGTGTGGAAGGTCTATGCCACGAGCTCAACCGAGGTAAGCTCTGTAAGCGATGCAGGTCATTTTTCTTATGATATTGCCACGGGCACACTTGCCTTGCAGGTACGTGATTATTATGGCAGTGCGGTAGCATTTGCCACAGCAGAGCTGGAGCCTATAGAGGGTTCATCGGATAATTTCCCGCTGGCAGTAAATGAAAATGGCAATGAAACAAAAATACTGCCTGTGGGGCAATATATTCTGCAAGTGAGTAAGGATGGTTATGAACAGGCAGATACGGTCTTTACGATCACAGAGGGGATGGTGAATAATCTTCAGGTAAATATGCAGTATTCGCCTTCCGGTTTATATGGCAGAGTCACAGACGTATCCGGTTATAATATTGGTAACGTGATCATTAGAGCCGAGTGTGAAAATGGTGAGGTGCGTGAATTTACGTCTATTAATGGCAGCTATTTGATCACAGTAACCTCGGGTGAGTGGACAGTAAGTGCTATCAAACAATCCTGGCTCTGCCTTAATGAGCAGACGCTGGATATTGAATCAGGTGCTTATCTGGGACTGTCTGATATCGTGATGTCTGAAAGCGAGAAGGACATTCAGGGCTACGTGCGAAACACAAATGGAATCGGTTTGATGCGTTGCCTGGTGACAGCGGATAATAACGGTTCTGCCAAGAGAACTATTAGCGATGCTGCAGGATTATACCGTTTTGATGGCGTAGATTATGGTGTTTTTGAGATAGCTGCTTTTAAACCCGGTTATTTTGGCAGCAATGAAGTTACGGTTCATATCACGCCTGGCTCTCCCAGCCTCACTTCTGTAGCAGATCTTGTTCTGCAGCCTGCTTCGATGATCAATGGTACTGCCAGAAACGGATTAGTTGGATTAAAGCAGGTTACAATTACCGCCATTCCTGCCATGGGTGTATCTATTGTGACAACGACCAATGAATATGGAGATTATCTGCTAAATCTGGCAGCGGGGACGTATAATATTGGAGCTCATCGGCCTCATTATACGAACCAGACGACCTATCAGGTGAGTTTGAATACAGGTGAAACATTGGATAATCTTGATTTTATCCTGATCCCAAATAATGGTTATATTACAGGCACAGTGACCAGTGAAGGCGATGGCATTGCCAATGTGCGTATAAGTGCAGGTGAGAATATAATATATTCTGATGAAGCCGGGGATTATGAGCTTTCGGTGTACCCGGGGACATATACGGTTAGTGCCTATAAACAAGGCTATACTATCAATAGAGATTACCGAATATCTCTTGCCCCCGATGCAGTAATAGAGGATGTGAATTTTATACTCTATCCTAATGCCGGAATAATCAGTGGAATGATACATCATGAGGGCATCAGCATTGCCGCTGCAGAAGTATCTGCAAAAAGATTAAGTGGCTCTCAACCCTCTTTGACAGAAATTTCGGATGCCAATGGCAGATACAGCTTTAGCTTATTGCATGGCAATTACAAATTATGGGCAGAGAAAATTAATTTCATCTGTCTGGCGGAAGATACAGTATTTGTCACTATTGCCCCCGGAATGGAGCTGGAAAATATTGATATCAACCTTACGCCGGTGGAAGCCTATATAGACGGGTGGGTGCTGAATAACCAGTTACTGGGAATCGAAGGCGTTCTCATAGAAGTTATCAATGGGAATAATTATTATAGCTCGATAAGTGGAAATTACGGCAATTTTTCTGTAGTAGTGCAACCGGGATACGATTATGATGTATTTGCCAGCAAATCCGGCTACAGCAGCGGTGCTGCTCAGACCGGAATTCTTGAAATTGGCGAGCATACCGATCTGGAGATAATATTATCTCAATTACCCTCTACAATATCAGGGCGTGTATATAACCAGGTGGGCTCGGCGATACAGGGAGCTACCGTCACGGCAATCGGTGAAGAAACATACAGCACAACAACCAATATAAGTGGAGGCTGGCTAATGAGTATTTTTGCGGGCAGCTATCAGGTTACGGCCGCCAAGGCGGGTTATCTGGAAGAGATGCGTGAAATTATACTTGTTCCGGGTTCGCTGTTAGACACACTCGATTTTTATCTCCCAGAGAATTTTGCTTCGCTGGAAGGCTATGTGGTCAATCAGAGCACAGGCGAGCCACTGCCTTTGGTAATGGTTAATGCTGCCTATATAAATGGTGGCGGTAATAGCGGCTACACAAATCAGAGTGGTTATTATCACCTGGATGATCTATTACCCGGATTATATGAGAACATTATCTATACAAAAGAGGGGTTTTACAGCAATATCGTGAGTAATATGCTATTGCCTGGAAATTTTACTACTCAGATCAATATATCCATGGAGCCCTTTAATTCTGCTATCAGGTCACTGGTTACCTATCAGGGAGAAGGGATAGCGGGTGCCACAATTGCCGCCGAAAATCTCAGCAGCGGTGAAGCGAGCTATGGTGTAACCAATACCCAGGGTATCTGCCAGATAGATAATCTTGTGAGTTTGCAGCCTTATGAGGTGAGTGTGAGTATGGAAAATTATGTTGCCAGTGACACACTGGTCTATCCTGTTCCGGGTGATACTCTGGAATTGTCATTTGATCTCATCCGCGTGGATGGCATGATCTATGGGTACATCAGAAACCAGCAGAATAATGCCGTAGCTGCTGCAGCGATATTTGCCACCAGCCCTGATGGATATGCCGGCTATGCCCAGAGTGGTGCAAATGGTTACTATGCGATAGAAGACCTGGCAATAGAGAGGATGTATGAAGTGCAGGTGCTCAAGCAGGGTTACTCACAGGCAGATACTATCGCTTTTTATCTCACTGAGCTGCCTCATGAGCTTGATATTGTGATCTATGAACATATCATCACTATGCAGGGAATTTTGATTGATCAGGCAGGCTGGCTTCTGCCGGGTATCCGCGTGAATTGCCAGAGCATAATTAGCAGCGATGAAACGTTTTCTGCACAAGACGGCAGCTTTATACTGCAGAATCTGGCGCCTTTTCACAACTATACAATCTGGACAACTGCAATGGAAAACGGCTACGAAAGTGTTTCCTGGCAGCAGTATCTGGAGGTCTCAAATCTTGACCTTGGCGAAATTACAGTGCCGGTGCATATCAGTATAATTCAGGGATTAATCACTGATGCGGATAGCGGAGAACCCGTGGCAGGTGCTGTGATCACAGCGGAAAATCTGGCTAGTGGACATACAAACGGAGCAGTCTCACAACCGGATGGTTCTTACCGCATTCGTTATCTTTATGAAGGTGAATATGATCTCAGGGCAGTGAAAACTTCCTATGCTGCCGCGATATTCAATGATCTTAGCCTTGGGCACAGGGAAGTGCTGGATTATGATTTTGATATGCAATACAATGCTCCTCTGCAAATAAGTGGCTTCGTGCTGGATACAGATAGCCGTCCTTATGAGGGTGTGAGCGTGAATATGATCTGCTTGTCAGGAACAAGCACTGTCTCCACTGAGATCGATGGGGCTTTTATTTTTAACCAGGGCTTACCTTACTCTGAGATCGTGCTCACTACAGACCTGCCTTCGCAGGGTTATGATAACAACTGGATAGAGATAATCACTACCACGGAAGATATCTCAGGCTTACTGCTGGAAATAGATGTTCATAATGCCGCCTTGAGCGGAGTGATAACAGATGGTGACACTGCCCTGGCAAACGTGATGGTGAGCATAACGAATGTGGATACTTCATTGAGTATGATCACAGGATCAAGTGGTAATTATGGATTTAACCGGCTGTATGAGGGCTTTTATGAATTATCCGCCTTTCTGCCCGGCTATGAGTTATATTCAAATTCTTTTTCTATCTATGATGACGATATAATCTTAGAAAATATTGTTATTGCGCAATTGCAGGGAACTATTAGCGGAATAGTGGGCAGTGCTCAGGAAGCCGCTCTCAAGAATGCAGTAGTGCGAGCCAGCCTTCATGGTGAAACGGTGTCTCAAGATACCACTCATGCTAATGGAGCTTTTCAGTTAGACGGATTGCCTGCCGGATTTTTATATCAGATTTCGGTTACTAAAACAGGTTTTTCAGCCTATACATATCCGGATTCTGTGGGTGTGGATGAGGTTCCATTGCAGATAGAGCTTTCACCTTTTATAAACAGCCTTAGCGGTACTGTTTATTATCAGGGTGCCGAAATTGCGGGTGCAACAGTAGTTATCAGGGAACAGAATATGGAAATCCAGGAAACAATAGCCGATGAATTTGGCGATTATGCCTTCTTAAATATTAGCGGCTATCGCGATGTTTGGGCAATCTATGGAGATGAATTTACCAGCATCAGCGAGGGCGTTGTCGTGCCGGCAGGAGGGTTCTATAGATTCTATCCCCAATTAATAGAAGCCGCTTCCATAGAGGGCATCACTCTGTATCTGGGAAATCTTAAACCGGGAGTAACGGTAACTGCTACTAATACCGCCAGCGGCAGGTGGGCAAGAGATATCACCGAAGAAGACGGATTATATGAATTAATTGGCCTGGCAGCCGGAAATTATCTGATCACATATTACTGCGAAGGCTATTCTTTCTTAAATACGCCAGAGATAATCAGCCTCTCTGAAGGTGAAGAGCTGGTTTTACCGCCGGTTAATATGGCTTTTATGCAGAACAGCATTAGCGGAATAGTGCAGCTGATCAATACCAGGATTGGCATTAGCGGAGCCAGTGTAGTCTTATCTGATAGTACGCACCAGGTAATCGATGAATTTACCACTCTTGCAGATGGCACTTTTTTGTTCTCTCCCTTAGCAGATGGCGGATACTATGTGCTTGCCAGCCACCCCGCTTATCTTGAGATAGATGAGATAGAAGTAGAACTGGTTAACGGAACAGCTAATCCAGCAACCGCAGATTTTAATCTGATCCCGCGTGACCTAAACATTTTTGGCTACGTGCGAACCGATGGTAATATTCCGGTTAATGGTGCAATTGTGGAAATCTCGATGCAGCAAGAGCTTACGAGCTTCGGTAGAAATTCTGCCTACCGCCTTCAAAAGAGAAGTTATGCAGATACCACGGATAGCTCAGGTTACTATGAAGTAACCGTAGATACTACAGGTTTTTGGCAAATCTCTGCTACCTGTAATGGCTTCTATCCTGCTCAGGAGGTTGTGATTGAGCTCAATTGGGATCAATCTTTTTATCAGCAGAATATCTATCTCCAGCCGATAATTTTATTTGCTGATATCTGTGGTGCTGTTCGGATTTGGGACGAGGGCTGGCAGCCTCCTGACAGCTTTTCGCTAAATTTATATTCGCAAACCGGAATAGAAATATCTCAGAATTTCACATTCCCTGATACTTTAGGCTGTTTTGAAAGTCTTGTTGTTCCCAATGTCTTTGAACTGGAAACTTTTGCCAGCTATAAAGGTACTACTTTTTATGGAAGAATTTTGGATATAGCTATAAGTGAGGAGCAGCTTTGGCAGGAAGAATTCACTTTTTTCTATCTACCGGAGACTTTTACCTGGTACGGCTATATCAGTATCCAGGATGATACCAGTAATCCGCTAAGTGGAGCTGCTCTTACTCTGATTAGCAGTCTGGGAGACAGTCTTTTCTGCACTTCAAACAATGCGGGATACTACAATTTTGGCAATCTGGAAGCGGGTGAATACCGTCTTATGATCAGGGCAGAATATAATTTAGAACTTTTTTCTCATACTACGGGGTGGGTAAATATTTCTGAAAATTACAATTATAATCACGCTTTTATATATTATCTTTGCGAGCTGGGGCTCTATGTGCGGGGTCATGATATGCAGCCGCTTCCCGGCTCGACGGTGAGGATCACAGGAGAAAACAGCCAGATTGTGCTCACTGCAAATCATAATGGCTATTGCACTACTGGAGCCGAGTTGCATACGGGAAGCTATCTGCTTAAGACGATGCCTCCTCAGAATGGTGCCCAAATACATATGGCGCCGCCGCAGCAGCAGGTGATGCTTGATACGTTAGGCTATTATCTGCAGGAAATAAACCTGCCTTTGTGGATGCAACCCGAAGATTATAGCCAAAGCGTTAGTTTCACCGCTGAAATTCCCGTATATCTCTATAAAAATAATCAATATGCAGGGACTGCCATACTGTATTACCGCAACGTGAATCAAGTTCTCAGGCAGCTTACTATGTATGCAGATGAAAACAGGTTCTACCAGACCATACCAGCCCAGAATGCTGCGGGAGAAATAGAGTTCTGGTTCACGGCAACCACTTTGCCTGGTGGTGAAGTATATTCCAGTATTCTTTATCCGCATACAATTCAGATTTCTGCCGCAGGGATTCCATCACTGGAGCATTCAGCTATTGTGCCGCCTGATCCCATTCTACCCTATCAGTCGCAGATAATCTTTACTCTAATGATCAAGGATGAATTGGGAAATGATCTTTCTCATGAAATTTTATCTGATGGAAGCGTAATCTGGCAATTGGAAAATACTCTGATGGGTGAGCTGGCAGTCTGTGATGATGATTTTCTGTGTGCCCGGTTTTTTGCAGAGACTCTCTCATATCCGGAATTTTCCGGGACAATTACTGCTGCCGTAGATTATCTGGATTTTCACCTGGATTTGTATACTGAGATTAGAACTGGAGATTATGAGATTGCAGAACTCAGGATCACAGGACCTCACGAAATCAGTAACCGCAATTCTGCTGAGTTCAATGTGCAAATCTTTTCAGATAATGGTAAATTACTCAGCCTCCCCTTTGGTTTTGAGCCACTGCCCTTGTATGCGGGCCTGCTTATTAGTGATTATAGCTCTATCTGGTATGAGCCTTCTGAAAACTTCCTGGGAAGAACTATACTAAAGGTAATGGTAGAAGACCCGCAAGACGGCTTCATATTTGCCCGTGAATTTCCTGTCATCGTGTATGATCTCATTAATACAAATACCCAATCTGAAATACTATTTACCGGAGAAGGTTGTGAACTTGAATTATACGAGAATATGCTGAAAAATCCTGAGACCCAGGCAAAGATTTATCTGCTTTCACAAAATGTTCCACCCTATGAAGCCCTCAGTCCCCAGTATGAAACGCATAGCAAAATCTTTGCTCCGAATTCTAACTATGCCGAAACTGCCTTCAATCTTCTTCCCGGGCTGAGGTTTGAGCCCGAAGACAATCTTGCCGTCGCTCGATGGGATGAAAATGAGCTTGATTGGAAAATTCTGAATCATAATAGCACCCTGCTGCCCCATATTGATTTTTTTGCTGCTCATTACAGCACTATAAAGCTCTCTGATCAATTAGGTATTTATGGGCTGAGATTATCACCAAATCCCTTTACACCCTACGATACAATTGGCAATAATAAAGGATTGCAGATAGAATTCCGGCTGGCTTCATCACGCTCGCGTTATGTGAGTATCTCAGCGAGAATATATACTTTCAGCGGAGAACTGGTGCGCGAGATTGCCAGCAATTCACCCATGCTGAAGGGCGAGTATCTTGCCGGCGATATTGCCACCTTGTATTGGGATGGCTATACCGATGGTGGTAGAATGGCACGTAATGGCAGATACCTGGTGCACTTGATTGCCGAAGACAGCAGTGATAGGAAAGAAATTATCAAAAGCATAGTCCTTATTAAGTGAGATGATTAAGATGAAAAAAATTATTTTCTCTCTAATTTTACTTGGTTCTCTTTTCCTAAATGCTCAAAATCTGAGCGGTATCGATCCAGCTTATTATGATTATGATCCCAGGACAACCGCTCTTGGGGGAGCTTCCGCCGCTCTGGTCTCTATCTCACCCGCTGCCTTGCTGCATAATCCCGCCGCCCTGGATTTAAAGGCTAATTATCAAATCTTCTTCAGCAATTCCACATATCTGGATTTGATCAGTTATAATTATGCCGGTATCAGCCGGAATTATAAACCTGGCTCTACTCTTTCTTTTGCCTTTGATTTCACTGGCGATGAGGTGATGACCGAATATGAAATAATCCTCTCGTGGAGTGGGAAACCCAGCTCGTTTTTTATCACAGGCACACCGATAGATCGTTGTTTATTGGGATTTAACCTCAGATTGCTGGGCAGCAGCTTTGGCAATAATGAAAGTGGCTCCTGGTTTGATGAGAACGGTCTTAATCATCAGGTGAAAGGAAATTCTTACGGTTTTGCCCTCGATCTTGGCTGGCAATATCACCACAATGACCGGCATAGTCTGGGATTCTATAATAGAAATCTCATCAATACTATCTTCTGGGTTAGCGAGAATGAAGTAAACACCGCCCTGGGAAAATATTACGAAGCAAGACCTGTTTCTCTGGTGGCTGGTTATGCCTATTCTCAAAAAAAGGCAATTCTCTGCCTGGATTATGATATCTCGCTCTATAAAGACCGCAAAAGCTTCCTCAAATCCGGCGTAGAAATTAGATTACTGCAGGATATTCTCCTGCTTCGATCCGGTATTTCCACCCAGCTATTTTCACTGAAAACCATGCACTACAACTTTGGCTGCGGCATAAATTTTAAAGCCGGTGATAAAAATTGCTCTCTCGATCTGGCGTATCGCATATTCACTAACTGGCAGGGAAGCAATAACTTACTGGCAGGACTCAGAATACCTTTTTGATTAGTAAGGTTTATTAAAATCCGGTGTCCATTCCGGCGTAGGCTCTAGTTCCTGGATGAGGCAATTTTCAAAGCCGTATTTTTCCACCAGTTCCAGAGCTGTTTCGTATTCTGCATTATTTAGACTGCGAGACAGTTCCGGAATATTTAGAGCCTGCCATGCCGGGTAATATTGAGACATCAGGCTGATATAAATAGCGGTGCCCAGATTTTCGCGGAGCCATCTGAGCACAATTTCGGTAGAATTTATATTTTCCGGCAGGACAAGTATTCTGACAGCAAGACCGCCAGTAGCAATTTTGTGGGCATCCAGTTTAATATTTCCCACCTGCCGATGCATCTCGCAGAGGGCTTTTATAGCTGTCTCCCAGTAACTGATAGCAGCAGAATATCGGGCAGCTTTCGCATTGTCTCCGTATTTAAAATCTGCCAGATATATATCGATCAGCCCTTCTAAACTGCGAAGAGTTTCCACTTTTTCATAGGAATTGGAATTCCATACTATCGGGATCGTCAGCCCCTGTTTTTTCGCCATTATAATTGCTTCTTTGAGCTGCACACTATAGTGAGTGGGAGTAACCAGATTTATATTATGCACGCCCTGGCTTTGCAATTGCAGCATGATTTCCATCACCTGCTCTACCGTGTATTCTTCGCCAAAATCCTGTTGGCTGATCAGGTAGTTCTGGCAAAATCGGCAGCAGAGATTGCAGCCGGAAAAGAAAATTGTTCCGCTCCCTTGGTCACCGGAGATAAAAGGTTCTTCGCCGAAATGTTTCTGCCAGATATTGATTTTAAGATTGTGACCGCTGCGGCAATATCCGGTGCTTTCATAGCGGTTTATTCCGCAATTACGTGGACAGACCCGGCAGTTTTTTAGTTCTGCTTGTTGCTCCATTTGCCAATCTCTTCCCTTGCCGCTCTCAAACTAAGCGGGTCAACGTATAAGGTCTTTTGATTCGTATAAGTAACATAGCCAGGTGCCGCACCCCGAGGTTTGCGGACATACCTTATCTGGGTATAATCCACGGGGACATTACTCGATTTGCCGGCTTTACTGAAATATGCCGCCAGCCGGCAGCCCAGATTCAGTAAATTTTCCGGCAGATTTTGTCTCTTGAGATTCCGCAGTACTATATGAGTGCCTCTATATATCCGCGTGTGAAACCACCAGTCGTCAGGTTTGGCTAATCTGGTAGAAATCAGATCGTTTTCAGAGCTATTGCGTCCAATGAGAAATTCCCAGTTTTCATCTATCTTTATGCGAGTGAGTCTTTCTGCTACAGGATTTTTACCACTTACAGCCTGGATTTTCTGCCCAGGGAGCAGGAGCGGAATTTCTGATAGTTTCGCTAAATCATTCTCGAGTTCTGTAATTTCACGTTTTGTTTTTTCTATCTGCTCTTTAATTATTATTCTGCCGGTCTTGGCTTTTCTGTATTTTTTATAGTAATAATTGATATTTTCCTGCAGTGATTTATCTGCCTGCAGTTTAATGGTGATTTCCGGCATTTCCGGCAAGAAGTAATTTATCAGCTTTATCTCCAGGGCACCGGGAATTATCTTTTGTCTGCTGGATTTTAGCAGTTCACCACGTTGCAGCCACTCATTTTCTTTTTGGGCATCACCCAGCTCTAAATTCAGTTTTTCCAGTTTGGCGATTTTCTTGTTTATCTCTCTTTCCAAGGTTTTCGCGTGAGCTTTTAGATTGCTGTCACTCAGTTTTTTCAAAAACCCCTTATAGTATAAAGCTTCCAGAAGGTCGTTTGTGGTGCCAAAACCATTTTTGCAATTTTCTATCACGCTCAGGCTGTCATCAAAGCCTAAGGGAAATTCCACTTTTGCCGCATAATTCGTAAATCCCGCAGGTGGAGCTTCATATTCAACTGCCGGTAGTATTTGGCGATAGGGATTTTCAGAAAGAGTAATTTTTTTGGCACAATCAATAATTATCAGCTTTTCTCCTTCTCGTCGCGTCAAAATTATATTTCCAAATTGCGGGATCAGCTCCAGAATCAACCGGAATTCCTGCTGCTGCAAAAGAGGATGTGGTTTGCTAAAATCCAGATTGATTATGCGGTCTGTATCAGAAATCCAAAGTTTTTCCAGCTTTGCCCGTCTCAGATGCTGCTCCATCATTGCCAGTTCTGGTGATTCAGTCCACTCTATCTCTTCCCGCTGCGAAAAAAAACAATAAGGACTCTGCTGGTTAAGGCTGATTTGCAAAAACCTGTCGCTATTGAAAACCAGCGCATACTGGTCACGCCAGCGGCGAACTGTTCTGTAAAAAAGCCCGGGTAAAATTGTCTCCCGGGCAAACTGAGCTAAATATTTATAATCCATTACTTATCATCAAAATCATAGCTTTCACCCACCTGAAATGGTGATTGCTTTTTAAGGGGTTCGCCGTTCTCGTCATAACGCTGCATGGGACCTATGTCACGATCCTCAGAAAACACTGTCTCCATCTGTAGATTGCCGTTTTCCCAGAAATATTGCCACTTACCTTCCATTTTGCCATTCAAAAAATTACCTATCATCATGGCATTGCCATTGGTATAATACTGGATATATTCGCCATTATGATTGCCGTTGCGGGAATTACCCACCGTCTTCAAGCTGCCATCCCGATAATAATTGAGCCATTTGCCGTGAGCGATCCCTCCTACGTACGGCACGAAAGTGTTAATCTGCCCATTGGAATAATACTCTATATCACGCTCCAATACGGGTCCTCCGGGAGTATTTTCGTATATCTGTTCATGCTTCACACTACCATCTTCAAAAAATTCCAGTATCTTACGGATTTTCTCGATCTCTTCTCCCTCGTCATTCAATTCCGTGAACTGTTCACCCTCTTCCTGTTCTTCACGACGCCGACGCATAGCTTCCAGCACTCGCTCCTTCTCTTCTCCTTCCAGCTTGCGAACTTCTGCTCCGGGCTGGTTCATCAAGTCTGCATAAGGTCCCGTATAATTGATCTCTTCATTAGGCAGAGGTTCGTTTTGCGGTTCAGGCTCTACTGGCTCGTTTTGAGCAGATTGGTTAGGAGACGCATTGTAATCCTTAGTCTTTCGCAGGTCGATCTCACGCTTCACACTGCCATCTTCATAATACTCAATAGATTTTAATAGTTCTCGGGTGTCTCCACTTACTTTGTAAACGATTACTTTTTTCCAGTTGCCGTTATCATACTTTTCCACTACTTCAGATATCTGGCGTGAGCAACCGCATAACAAAATGAATAATACCACGATCAGGGTAACTCTTCGCATTTTAATTCTCCTTAAATCTTTGATTTATATTTTTCTGACTGTCGTATAAACAGCCATACAAGAGCAAAACCGGCGACAAAGCTGAAAATAGATAATAGCAGGTTGCTATTCAGAGGCGGCAATACATTTATCGAAGTGTAATGTACCTTACTATAATGCATCACAATTTTTTTGAAGGGCCACAATACATATAAACTTGCTGCCATCAAACCCAGCAAAAAAGCTATCGTCTGAGAATGATACTTCCGCAGAAGCATCTGCAGAAGACGTGTAAAGAGTAGTGCTCCCAGCACTGCACCCAGTCCCAGAGCACCAAGGTAAAAAAGATCTCTCGAATTCACCGCACTTACAGCATTTTTATATTGCCCCAGCAGCAGTAGTACGAAGGAGCCGCTAATGCCGGGCAGGATCATGGCGCTTATCGCCAAAGCTCCGCTGAAGGCTGCAAAAAATAATTGCCAGATCCCATTATATTCACCGGGAATCATTGCATCCGCTTGTGCTTTTAATTCCATTTTATGGTCATTCAGATGCCCAAATCCTATCGAAAGGCATAACAAAAATATAATACCGGCAAGTAACCAGACAAATTCCGGTAACCGGCGCCTTTGCATCATCTTCCACGGTATCGCCATAGAAGGAATTATCAGACCGATAAAAAAAGCATAAGTGGGATCATGCTGTTCTTCCAGAAAATATTCTATCACGCGTGATAGCAGCACGATTGCCATCGCTGCACCTAAAACCAGCCGCAAGAGAAACCAGAAATCTATCCGTTTGAGTGCCACCCTTATTTCACCAGAGAAACATTCTTTAATGAATCTGCCGTCTATATTGCTCACAGCATTTATCAAACGCTCATAAATGCCCAATATCAATGCGAATGTGCCTCCGCTGATACCTGGAATGATATTTGCTACACCGATTAAAAAACCTTTGATTAGATCACCGATTATTACCATAAAATACTCACTTAAGTTCGCTGGCTACGCTTTCCAGCCAGCTCTGGTAACGGTGATTAGATGCCTTTTTGCTGAAATCAGGATAAATAGGACTTATCGAGACATAATTTTCCTGAATCACTGCCGTATCTGCTTCCTTATCCTCAGCCCAGATGACTTCACCGGATATCCAATACAGCTTGTTCCCACGTGGAGCATTGATCTCAGTCACGAAATTTTCATAATGACGGTGCCCGGGATGAGTGATCTTCACACCTCGTATCTGATCAATACTCACATTGGGCACATTTATATTAAGCACCTCCTGCGGCTTAATCTCATCTGCAATACCCGCTGCCAGCAGGCGAGTGAGATATTCCGCAGCCGTGTCGTAAAGCACATCTGTAAAGCTTGTTACTGAAATCGCCAGCGATGGGTAACCCACAAAACTGGCTTCTATCGCTGCTGCCACAGTCCCGGAATATAAAATGTCTTCTGCCATATTCTGTCCCTGATTGATCCCGGAAATCACCAGATCAAAAGCCTCACCGCCAAAAATGTGATACGCAATCAATACACTGTCTGTAGGCTTGCCTGCCACAGAAAAACGCTTCTCACCATGCTTGAATAACCGTACCGGCGCATGCAGCGTGATGGAATGCGATGCCGCACTCTGCTGGGTCTGAGGCGCACAATAAGTGATATCGTGACCCGCCTCCAATAAATGACGCCCCAGTACATTTATCCCAGGTGCCTCTATGCCATCATCATTGGTAAGTAATATTCTCATATACACCTTCTTTTTTATCTTTTCTCTTACCGGTACTTTTTTTAACTCTTTCTATTTCCAGTCAATCCTTTATTTTTTACACCACATTTCAGGACGATACCTTTTGTAACGGAGTGAATTGATAAAGATTTTATAAAAAGCAAGCCCCCGTCGAAATGGGGGCTTGCGAACATGCAAATTCGGGTCTTTTTACCGGGAACAAATTTTACTCTGAGGTTAAAGACCCGATTCGGCCTGATTATTTCATGAGTACCATTTTCTTGGTTGTAGTAAAATCACCGGTTCTTATCTTGTAGAAATACAATCCTGAAGATACTTTTTTATTCTGGTCATTCTCGCCTGTCCAGGTGAGCCGGTAAATTCCGGCAGTTTGATATTCATCAACAAGGGTGCGAACTTTTTGACCCTTAAGGTTATAGATTTCTATGTAAACCATCCCATCATCTTTTATAGAATAAGAGAAGTTTGTTGTAGGATTAAATGGGTTTGGATAATTATCACCCATGGCATTAACGCCGAGGATAACATCCAGATCGGCATCGTTTGGCATCCAGTGGCAGACAAAATCCAATTGAGCTATATCAGATTCTATTCCTGAGGTGAAATGGGCAGAAACACCCGCCTGATATTCAACCTCATTGGCAAAGATATCCAGAGATGCGAGATCAAATTCAGTCTGAGTGGTTTGTCCCACCAGATTATTATCTACATACACGTTGTAATAATCGAGGTGACGGGTAGGTATTTCGCCTTGAGAAATCGTTACTTCATCCAGATCGAGGTAGAACATATCGGTTACGTTAAAGTGCCTGAAAGCAAGGTAAATCTGACCGGTGTATCCATCGATAGCGACGGTGCGTTCATACCACTCACCAGGATCGCGACTCCCTTTAGGATGGCTTCTCACTATTTTGGATTCGCTGCGGGCTGTCATGGTTTCTTCAAAAAGCAGCGTGAAATCGGCGGGGTCTGTACCGGTGGTGGAAACGTATACGCCGTAATGTTCTGAGGGCCAGGTGGCATCTTGAGCACAAACAAAGTAATTGATCTGTCCATCATAATCCATCTGCACGGGTGGCGTGATCAGCCAGTTATCAGGCGAAAGAGCGCCGGGACCGGGAGGATTAAGATATGAAGCAGAATAAGCGAGACCTGTGCCTTCATAGGCATCCAGCCCAAGAGCTGCGCCATCATCCCAGCCATAGCCGTCGTCATCAGCATCTACAAAAGTCCAGCCAGCGGGGGGCCAGGTCTCAAAGCCCTCTTCGAGAAGAACTTCATATTCATTAAACTGCGGTTCAGACCAGGTGAACAGTCCGGTAGTTTCATCAACGTTCAGATTTGAGGGAGGAGCTATCAGCTCTAATAGCTCGGCATTAAGCGTTGTTGCATCTGTGATCTGGATATTAGTCTGTTCATAATTTTCATAGCCAGCCAGTGTAATACTTAGATTATAAACAGTTTTCCACACTTCTGGCCATACCACCATATTATTTGTGACTACGGCTTCATAGATATGCTGTTCATCGACGCTGCTGAGCACAACTTGAGCACCGTTTGCCGAATCACCGCTATTGGTGACGACATTTATTGTAACCGGCGCATACATATTGAAACCGAGTTCGTTTGTGAATGTGGGTGCAGAAAGAACGCCGTTTGTGTACATGGCACGGATGCAGTATTCATAGGTGCCCGGTTCAGTGATCTGCTGCCAGGTTACATCTTCATATACAGTGTCCTGAATACCGTCTTCAACGAGGTCCCAGTTTTCATAATTTTCTTCATCGTCAGCAAAACCCCTGAAGATGGCATATCCTTCCAGTGCTCTTTCGTGGCGTTTCACGTCCTGCCCGATTTTGGCAGCGAGAGAAAGCTTAATAGAGCGGTCTTCCGGTTCACCTATATACACATCATCAATGTCCCAGCCGGAATAAACAACTGAGCTATCGGAGCCAAAGTGGAAACGGAACATTACATCCTCGCCGTCAAATTGAGAAAGATCAAATGTTGCCATCACCCAGCCACTGGAATTATTGCTGTAGCAAGGCTCTCCCGGGATGCCGGAATTACTTGTAGAAGCAGCATCTTCGGGATAGCCGCCGACTGGTGTAATCAATTGCCAGGTAGCACCCTCATCAAGGGAAATTTTCACATTTCCGCCATCGAAATAGTTTTCTATATCGTACCAGTGGTAGAATGTGAGCTGAGATTCATCTGAGGGCACTTCGATTACTGGCGTATATAGGGAGCTATTGGCACTATTTGGGTACTGGGCATTGGGCCAGGCACTCCAGCAGTTTTCTCCACTCCAGGCATTGCCGGCATTGCAACCATTTGCCCATTCCCAGCCAGCTTCAGCAGTGAATTCACCATCATCATCTTCAAAATCGAAGAATGATTCTAAAAGTCCACTGGGAGAATGCCAGCTCATATAGGCGTTACCGGCATGATTTAATTCCACATAGGCATCATGAGGAGGATAAGCCAGCTCTGTGAGCATTATATCAAAAACGGTGTTCTGATAGATATCAATATTATCTTCAGCAGTCATAAAATTAAAGAGTTCAATTTCAATATCATAATTACTCATCCAAATGCCATTTATCACGCAAACGCCGGTTTCATCGGCAATACCCTCATAATGCGGGTAATTTCCTTCCGGATCGGGCTCGGTGGCATCAAGCTCTACAAGCGCACCTGCAGCTATATCGCCTACATTAGTGGTGATATTCACCGTGAGAGATGCCGAGTTATTTTTTGCCAGCCAATTGGAAATAGCCGGATCAGATAGTACGTTATTGGTGTATTCTGCTCTCACAGCATAGCGATAAAGTCCGGTTTCCACTTCATTCCAGGAGGGATCAATATAAGTGGTATCGGCAATTCCGCTGATAACATCTTCCCAGAGTTCGGGATTATTTTCATCACCATAGACCATACGGTAGAGAGCATAGCTTTCTATTATGCGAGTGTTATCATAGTCGGGAGGATTCAGGTCGGCGATGTGGCGGATGAGCGGATGCTCATATTCACGGTTTTCCGGAAGTCCCACATAGACATCATCTATATACCAGCCCTGGTAGGTGACAGAGCCATCTGAGCCAAAGTGAAATTTAAACATCACATCTTCACCCTGATAAGCTCCAATTTCAAAGGTTGCCATACTCCAGGTTTGCGTATAGCCATTAAAAACCGGTTCTCCACTAAGTCCAACTGCAGTACCTGGATAGCCTCCTACCGGTTCTATTATAGACCAGCTTGAGCCTCCATCAGTGGATATTTTAACGTTTCCGCCGTCCCAGTAGCTTTCAATATCCATCCAGTGCCAGAACGTGAGAACTGCGTCATCGGTGGGGATATAAACTTCTGGAGTGGTTAGCTGATGATCTGCATTATTGCCATATTGAGCATTGAGGATAGTACCCCACACGTTGCTGCCACTATAGGCACCAGCCATGGAGTCTGTACCCCAGGCCCAGCCGGAATTTGCAGTGAATTCTCCATCATCCTGTTCAAAATCCCAGAAATTTGCTGCTCCGCCGGAGGGAGAGTGCCAGATAAGTTCTGCTTCCGTATCAGTTTGATTTACTGTGGCGATCAGATCATAAGGTGCAATAGCGATTTCATTGACGATGATGTCACCCAGGTCTGTATCGGTTGCACCAATAACAGCTTCGCCGATAAATATTTCATAGCCTTCCGTGATAATTACCAATTGATAGGTATTTGAGGCATAGAGAGTGTTAATGTTAAAGTATCCATTTTCATCTGTGATACCCTCGTGGACGCCCATACCGCTGAAAGTTAATTCAGCATTTGCCAATCCAATATCCGGATAATCTGAGCCGACAACGCGTCCGGTAACTTCCACCTGAGGTACGGGCTGCAGATAGAAATCCTGTTCCGTGGTTACATTTTCAGTTATCACCACCGTCTGGATATCCTGGCTGTGGGCAAAGAGGGTAGCCTGAGCCTGGTAGGTGCCTTCAAAAAGACCCGGGAATATATAATGACCATTAGCTGCGGTATA
>CAZRXY010000117.1:0-103793 GCA_964604155.1 uncultured Candidatus Cloacimonadota bacterium
GTATACACATTATTTTTATTTTTTTTACCAATTTACTGCACGTGATAACCGAAGCTTAATTTTACTATTTTATGTCTTATAACCAGACACAGTCCGCACATCGCACCCTTCTCATTCTAGCCTCCCCATAACATACATAATAACAACATGCAACACTAAAAAAACAAAGAGTTGCACTAAAGTTACACTGTATATAATTAATACATATAGCTTTAACCTCTGTCTGCCACACTTTTTCGTTTTTTAGGTAATATATTTGCTCCTTTTCGATTTTTTGGCAATTTATTCAGCCAATCTGGCATACCCCCGAAATTTATTTGATAAGTGGAAATAATGATCAAGTAAACAATTAGTCGTCACCATCGCAAAGAGCTAAAACACATCCGAGAGGTAACTTAGCTGGTTTGAAAGCTTCCTGATAAAACTTCCCGGATGTACGTAAGCTCTCCGGAATGGTCGACCAAGGATAATACAATTTAATTCATTTTTTCCCAGTTAATTAGAACTACGATAACTTCAAAAACCAGGGGGATGCCTGGATAGGAAAAAGGGGAAATGCCGGAAAATTGCTTTAATTTGAGATTCTGAAAAAAAAGGAGGAAAACGAATTTTCTGCTTTACATTATGGGAGGCATATCGATAGATAGCAACGAGGAAATAAAGTGCGATAAATTCTCCTGCAACAGGCAGGGGAAACAAAAAAAACATAAGGAGATTTTCTGATGAGGAAAGAATTGATAGGAGTTTTATTGATTATATTACTATCAGCAGGTTTATATGGAGCAGGGGGCAGGATTTTTGGTGAAATTCGATCTGCTAAGACAAATGCACCATTAGAAAAGGCAGTAGTGAAAATATTGGAATTGCAGATAGGCGAATATACAGACAGTAGCGGTAAATATCTGCTGAAGGATTTGAGGGGTGGCGAATATACTATAAGAATCGAATTAATTGGGTATGAGCCTATCGAGAAAACTATTACTGTGATAAATAATGAGACAATCATTGCTAATTTTAATCTCAAAGTGAGTGCAGTTGAAATAAGAGGCACATCAGTCAATGCTCTGCGTTCAATACCCGGTGAGACACCGGTAGCATTCACAGAATTATCTACAGAAGAGATATCACAAAAGTACACTACCCAGGATATGCCAGACTTGATAGCAGATGTGCCGGGCGTTTTTGCTGCCGGATCCGGATTGGGCGAATCAGATTTGAGCATCAGGGGATTTGATGCCGAAAAAATACAGGTGCTCATCAATGGCATCCCCGTCAATGATCCTGAATCACAGCAGGTTTACTGGTCTAACTGGACGGGATTATCTTCTAACGTCAATTCCGTTCAGGTTCAGAGAGGAGCTTCATCATCGCTATATGGCTCCGGGGCATTTGGCGGTTCGCTGAATATAGAAACTATGAAATCATCTCCTCACACAGAGTGGGTCTATCGTGGTTCGGTGACCGGCTTTAAGAGCCCCGATAAAACTGCTGACGGCAGCGGTGAACTGGAAGCATATTTTCCGATCAATTATAATTCGATTCTTCGATATAATACCGGGATGATAGGCAAAACAAATTTCAGTTTAATGATTGAGCGTAAGGCGGGAGATTCGTATATCGAAGGCACCGCTTATGATGGCTGGTCTTTTGGCGGTGAAGGAGAAATAAAATCAGGCTCGCACACGCTTAATTTGTCTTTAATTGCAGCTCCACAAAGTCACAATCAGGCACGAACTACATCTGATCCCGAATTGTTTGATCAACTGGGCAGAAACTATAATCGTGATAATTCCGGTTATCAGGAAAATTACTATGTAAAGCCTCAGTTCTCGATTCGTGACGAATGGCGGCTCACCGATAAATCTACTATAATGACCAACCTCTTTGTAACTTATGGAGATGGAGGAGGCAAGTATCTAAAGAATGATCATTTTGATGTGAATACCGGAGAAGTGAGAGCAATTGATGCAGATCTTGCCAATGATCGAAGGCACTTTGGTCGCCATGCTGCCTGGATTTACGAAAGTACAGGAAAAATGCCCGAAGGATTGATAATAGACCCGAATAATTCGGATTTTTATATTTACACTTATCAAGGTGAGGAATATCGCTTCAGATATTCCAGTGTAAGAAACCTTATAGCAAGCACTTATGATAACAGTTGGGAAAATGACAGCGAGAATCACCATAAACAGATAGGTATAAATTCTTACTATCAGAACAAATTCAATCGCTTTCTGGAAGTGATAACCGGATATGAATTCAGATATTGGCTGGCTGATCACTTTGCAGAATCTAATTACTTTCATTATGCTCAAAACGAAAGCAGCACTGATTATATGATTTATGATGAGACTCAGAAGAGATATGATTATTCCAGCATTGTAAGAAATTTATCCGGATATTGCCGCTTAAAAATCAGTCCGACAGAAAAGATAAATTTAATGGCAGATATCCAGGCTGCTCAATACCATTCTGAAGTTGAAGAAAATCTCATAGAACTCTTTGATTTCGGAGCCGGAGTGTTTGTTGATGAATTTATCTATAATACAAGGAACATGATGGATGGTGACAGCCTCATGTTTAGCGATGAAGATTATAAGCGGACCTGGGAGTTTATTTCTCCCAAATTTGGTGTCAATTATAAACTGTCGGATAAATTCAGCGTGTTTGGAAACTTTTCTATAGCTCATAAAGAACCTAAAGTGCGAGATTGGTACAGCTACATCTATGGTCCTAATCAAGATGGCTATGTAGAAGGCATTCAAGTGCGAAAGCTCAAACCGGAAAAGGTGATCACTTATGAAATGGGCTATTCACTTCGTGATTATGACAAAAAGGTGAACCTTAATATTTATCGTACATCGTATCTTGATAAGATCGGCAGGGTAGTGATGCCAATTGCCGGAGAAGAACAGACCTTGACGACTAATTATGGAGATGCTACGCATCAAGGGGTAGAATTATCTTTTTCAGGGAATAAAAGCGGATTTGATTACAACGCCTCAGCCACACTAAGTAGAAATCGCTGGAATAAAATGACTGCAGAAACTATTGGCAATATTTCTGCAGATGAACTGATTGGAAAAGTGATACCGTTTTCTCCCGAGCGTATGGCATCGGGCAATCTGGGATATACAATAAAATATTTGCCAAATAATGGCTCTTTGCGTTTAGGTTTAGATTTCAAATGGTGGGATGAATATTATGCCAATGAACTAAACGAGTATCAAAGACCGGTGCAGTTTGTTGACGAAGATGGTAATTTTTATTATGAAACTGTAGAATTTAGTTCAAAGCTGCCACATTTTTTTACTATCGGAGCGGAAGTTACATATAAATGCGAAATTTTTAATGATAAGTTATTGATGCTAAAAATAAATCTCAATAATCTCAATAACAGAGAATCAAATTATACAAAAGGCTATGTGGGTAAAGATTATGGACGTAATGATTATATGATTGAGCAAAATAATCTTTATGTAGTTCCCGCACCTTTATTTAATTTGGCAACAACCTTAGAGCTAAAATTTTAAGGATTAAAAAGGAGGAAAAGATGAAGTACTATTTAACAGTTTTAATGATGCTGTTTTTTGCCGTTTCCGGTGCAATCACAATCTATGAGATCCAATACACTGAAGCTCCTAATGGTGATTCCCCATATCTGCAACAAGTGGTTACAATCGAAGAAGCGGTAGTTACAGCCGTGGGCTGGACTCCAAATAGCGGTCATGCAAGTTTTTTTATTGCAGACCCCGAAGGCGGACTTTGGAGTGGCGTGATGGCTTATGATTTTGATGAGGCTTATGTCTGGAGCTTAAATGAGGGTGACCTGGTTACGATCACCGCTACAGTAGTAGAGTATTATGGACTCACAGAACTGAATTATATAGACAACTGTGAAGTGATTGGAACTGCGCCGGTACCAGACCCCATTCCCGTCTCTACTGCAGACCTTGCCGGTATGGAAGCACTTGAAGGATGTCTGGTACGCATTGATGATGTAACTGTAACTCAGGCACAGGATGGCTATGGTCAATGGTATGTTACAGATGGCAGTGGACCTTGTCAGATAGATGACAGCTTTTTCTATCTTGACAACGTGGACCCACCCATCGAGATCAATGTTGATGATTTCTGGGGTAGAATCGTAGGAATGGTTAATTATTCTTACAGCGAATATGAGCTCAACCCCCGTTATCCGGAAGATATGTACCCGGATTCTAATTATGATAATGCACTTCTTAAGATGAGTGAAGTGAGTCTATGTGGAAATTATCCAAATCCTTTTAATCCTGTAACCACGATTGAATATGCCCTGGAGAACCCAGCCTCAATAGATTTGGCAATCTACGATATATCCGGCAGACGGGTGAAGACGCTTTTTTGCGGCAGCCAGGTAATCGGAGAGCATCTTGCAGTGTGGGACGGAGTAGATAATAATGGTAAGGCAGTGGCAAGTGGTATATATTTCAGTAGATTATCACATTCTAATGGAGTGGAGACCACAAAAATGTTGCTCTTGAAATAGGCAAAAAGTCTAAAATTGTAATTATAAGTCCCGGGATATTTATATTCCGGGATTTCTTTTTATATCTGAGATCAAAACCTAAATGGAATAATACAGGCTGCCAAGAGTATATGAAATATTATCCTGCGGGTATGAGGTAGAGATAGGGGAGAAGAGGGGAAGATGGGATTGAAAATCGAAGGTTAGAAAGTTCGAAGGTTTGAAGAGATGGGGTGAGAATATTTCGAAAATGTGATCGTCTAACGTCCTACTCCTCACTTCTCACTTCTCACTTCTCACGCCTCACGTCTTGCTTGATTCCAATTCCATTAAACATTATCCCATCACTCCAGCAGGTTTGTTTTAGCTAAGGATAAGAAATATTTCGGGGGTATACTATAATTCATATAGTAATAATTGACAATTTGAAGTAGCAATTGATATTAGGACAAAAATTAAGGAAGAAGCATGAAACTGAAAAAAGAGCTGGGATTGATAGACGTGTTCGGTATTGCCGCCGGAGCTATGATATCCTCGGGATTATTTATTTTACCGGGCTTAGTTTATATGAAAGTGGGACCAATAATTATTGTGGCTTATTTATTCGCCGGCTTGCTAATGCTGCCTTCATTATTCAGCCAGATAGAGCTATACTCGGCACAATCGAGTGCGAAAGGCGAGTATTACATAATCCAAAGCAGCATGGGTTCCGGATTGGGGACGATTGCGGGGATAGCAGCCTGGCTAAGCCTTGCCCTAAAGAGTGCTTTCGCATTTCTGGGCATTGGTATTTTCACAACGATTTTATTTCCCAGTATCAGTTATAATCAAATCAGGCTGATAGCTTTATTTTTTTGTTTGTTCTTTATGTTTATAAACATGATAACCGGTAAGCATTCGAACAGGCTTCATTCATGGCTGGTGATCCTGCTTTTGGTAATACTGGCGGCTTTTGTCTTGCTCGGAATTGACAGATTACAATTGAATAATTTTTCTAATTTTAATAGAGGTAGTTCGCGTGATCTTTTTGCCACAGCAGGTTTTGTTTTTATAGCATATACGGGTTTATCAAGGATATACAGCATAGCGGAAGACATAAAGAATCCGGATAAAAATCTGCCTTTGGGAATGATACTATCCTTTGTAGTAGTAGCATTCATCTATATTTTGGTGATATTCACCGCTATCGGTATCCTCGGTGACAGAATAATACTACCTGGTGGGAATGGGTCACTTACACCAATTTCTGATGCTGCCCAGGTTATTGGTGGAAGATTGGGAATGATAATTCTCGCAATAGTAGCGGTTTTTGCCTTTATCTCTGCGGGAAATAGCGGTCTCAATGCTGCTTCGCTAATCCCCTCTGCCATGAGCAAAGATAAGCTTCTACCACATTTCCTTAGTAAAATCAATAGTGATTACCAAACTTCGCATTTAGCTATTATCTGCACTGTTGCAGTTATGGCAATTTCAATTGTCTTTCTTGATCTGGAATTGCTTATTATCATTGCTTCCACGATTAGTCTGATACTTTTTACTATCATTAATCTGGCTATTATAATATTGCGGGAAAGCAGAATCCAGAATTATCAACCAAAGTTCAGGTCTCCATTATATCCCTGGTTACAAATCTTTGCAATAATTACCTATGTATTCCTTATTTATGAGATGGGCAATATTTCCATTTTAATCTCGATAGTATTTATATCCGGCAGTTATATCTGGTATCAGCTCTACGGTAAAATTCACTCAAATCGCGAAAGTGCCCTGCTTAATATCGTCAGAAAGATAAAATCTTCAGAACTGGATTCTGCAGATTTTGATAAGGAGATACGGGAAATAATCAGCGAAAGAGAATTTGTTAATAAAGATAGATTTGACGAGGTGATAGAAAATTGTCCGATACTTGATATTGAAAAGAGTGAGAGCAAAGAAGAATTTTTCGCCAGAGTCGCCGGGGTTCTTTGCCAGCCGCTCAATTGTGGCGAGCGGGAAATATTTGTGGGATTAATCAATAGAGAAAATGAAAGCTCAACTGTACTTTCACAAAACCTGGCAATTCCTCATGTGGTTCTGGAGGGTGAAAAGAAATTTGAAATCGTACTTGCTCGCTCACAGATGGGCGTATTTTTCTCCGAAGCAGCTCCCACGATCAGGATAATTTTTGTGATAGCAGGCACGAAAGATGAACGTCAATTTCACCTGCAATCTCTATCTGCCATTGCGCAGTTAGTTCAGCAGCCAGATTTCCAGAAAAAATGGCTAAAAGCTCAAAATATAGATGAACTCAGAAAGGTGATTTTAATGGCAGAACGGGCCAGAGACTAAATGTAAAAAAAAACAGGAAATATGAAATATTATATTGAGACATACGGCTGCCAGATGAATGTGGCAGATAGTGAACTTGTCATGACCATATTGGAAGATAATGGTTACCTTAGAGCAATCTCAATCAGTGAAGCTGATGTGATAATATTTAATACCTGCTCTGTGCGTAAGCATGCGGAAGAACGGGTGCTGGGAAGGATCAGTAATGAGATGAGACACAAGACAGATTCTCATCTGATCATTGGTGTGATCGGCTGCATGGCACAAAGACTGGGAAAAGAACTATTCGATCTAAGTGCTGGAGTAGATTTTGTGGTTGGAGTAGATCAATACAATAATCTACCTGAGATAATTGAGACTGCCTATAGCAGAAAGCTGGTTTATAATACAAAAGTGGATAAGGATCAGGTGTATTCCGGCACTATTCCAAGACATCAGGATGTTCATAAAGCCTATATCACGATCATGAGAGGTTGCAATAATTTTTGCAGCTATTGTATTGTCCCTTTCACGCGGGGCAGAGAACGCAGCAGAACAGATAAGGATATTTTGGAAGACGTGAGAATCGCTGCCGGGCAGGGAAGAAAAGAGATTATGCTTCTAGGTCAGAATGTGAATTCTTATCAATATAAGAATATTGATTTTCCTCAATTGCTAAAGATGGTTAATGAAATAGATGGCATAGACAGGATTAGATTTACTACCTCGCATCCTAAAGACCTGTCCGATAAATTGATAGCTGCAATGGCAGAAAGCTCTAAAGTATGTGAACATTTTCATCTGGCGATGCAGTCCGGAGATAACAGGATATTGCAGAGTATGAATCGTGGCTATACTGCCGAAAGTTATTATAAATTGATTGCGAAACTGCGCTCTGCCATACCCGATATAGCAATTACCACAGATGTGATTGCGGGTTTTCCAGGTGAGACCGAAGAACAATTTATGAGGACTTTTGATCTGATGAAAGAGATAGAGTTTGATTATGCCTTTATGTTCAAATATTCGCCGCGTTCCGGCACAAAGGCGGCAGAATTTTCTGACCAGGTCCCTGAGGAAATAAGATTGAACAGATTGCAAAGGCTTATTGAGCAGCAGGAAAAGATCACAACTAAGAAATATCGCGATAAGATAGGGAAGAGGTGTGAGATATATGTGGAAGGTGTGAGCAGGAAATCTAAGCAGGAAGTTGCCGGGAAAACCCGCGATTTTAAAGTTACAGTATTTCCGGGGGAGATTGCTCTCATAGGAAAGTCGATCGAGGTGGAAATAATCGATGCTGCAGGCTGGACCCTGAAAGGGAAACAGCTTTGATAGTTTTATATGGATAAAATATCTCGAGTAGTAAAACAGGATATTACCCATCCCGCTTTTGCCGATATCTATGAATGGGAGTTTGGTATTGTAGCCGGCAATAGGCAGCAGGAAATAAAATTCTGGATTGCTTTTGCCGAACAGTATGGCAGCAACCTGTTAGAATTGGGTTGTGGCACCGGATATATTACTATTCCATTGGTGACAAGAGGTTATAATCTATTTGCTATTGATAATTCATCCCGGATGATTAATGCCTTAAAATCTAAAATCCCACCCGAAACAGAAAGGACTAAGCTGATATTTATGCTCGCAGACATGCAGGATTTTCATCTTAATTATGTATTTGATGCCTGCTTTATTCCATATTCTGCCTTTCAATATCTCCGTGGACACGAAAGCCGGAAAAATTGCCTTATAGCAATTCATAGGCATCTGATTACCGGTGGTATCTTAGGTATAGACCTTGATAATTCCCTGCTTGACCCCCCCGCTTCTATGCCGCCCACTTTGCTGTATAGCGAATATAATCCCCAAATAAAAGCTAAAATTACTATGCTTACTTCATGGCAGACCGATCCTGATAATAATATAAGAACCTGGTTAGATAGATACCATCTGGTTTATTCCGATAATACTACTTATTCTTTTAAAAATACAATTAGCCTTGAGAATATATCGCTACAATACATCACGAATTTACTCAGAGAATCAGATTTTGAGATATTGAATATCTATGGTGATTATCACTTGAATCCATACGGTAGTGATTCTGATAGACTAATCATTATCGCCCGGAGAAATTAATAGGTAAGCAGTGTTTTGGTGTGCTTTGCTTTATGAGATGCAGTTATTATTAATTTTTGTGGTACACAGATTATCGGCTGGTCTTTAACCCAGCCTTGTTTTACACAATATTGCTCGGAACAAACGGATTCCTGCAATCTATATTGGTTCATGGATATTTCGAGGATAGTGCCATCATTGATCATGATTATCTGATCTTTGCTGAGATCATACCTGCCGAATAACTTGTTATCCAAATACACTTCCAAGTAATCTGCCTGTTTACCGGGCAATTGGGCTATTGTAAGTAATACAGCCACTATTATCAGAATCATAATGAAGATAATGTCTGCCTTTTTTAATATCTTAAGAGTGTCTCTAATTTTTATGCTGCCAGACTCCATAATTCTTATGATTGCACAAAGGACATCTGCCATCATCAATTTCTATCGGGAGATTATAACTTCTTTTAACGATCTTTGTGTGGCAATTCTCGCAGGTAAGCCAGTTATCGAAAGGGATATTTCCCAGATATACATGATGAAGCTTCTCTTTTGCCCTCGTATATGCATAATATAATCTCTGAATATCTGTGGCAGGTTTTATTAATTTATAACAGGGATAATAGCGTGAAAAGTGTAATGGTATTCTGTTATCCATCTCTGAAACAAATTCTATCAAATCATTTATATCTTCATCGCTGTCATTTTCACCGGTTATTAATAAATTCGTGATCTCAAGATGGCAGCGATCCTTAACTAATTCTATTGATTGCAATACCGGAGCTAATGTCCCCAGGCAGTTTCTCACATAAAAATCATTTCTGATTGATTTTAAA
Source organism: uncultured Candidatus Cloacimonadota bacterium (assembly GCA_964604155.1). Classification (GTDB taxonomy): domain Bacteria; phylum Cloacimonadota; class Cloacimonadia; order Cloacimonadales; family TCS61; genus Stygibacter. Next base: position 9,777 of record CAZRXY010000117.1, read on the forward strand.
TCTATATTCATCGCTGTGATGTAGGGGAGAAGCTCTTCCAGAGGCTCCCGGTTTATATAGCCGTTTGTTACCAGAATAATGTTATAACCCATATTTTTCAAATACTTAGAAGTATCATAGATGAATTCATACCAGATTGTCGGCTCAGTATAGGTGAATGCCACAGAACCTATTTTGTATTGCTCAAGTAAACTGACTAGATCCTCTTTGCATAGCTCGCCCGTTGATGCCGTTTTTTGAGAAATTTCGTAATTCTGGCAGTAATTGCAATGCAAATTGCAATAATTGGCTCCCAAAGACAAAACCCTGCTCCCTGGTAAAAAATGGTATAAGGGCTTTTTCTCTACCGGATCATAGGGGTTTATTGAAACCACCCTGCCATAATTTATTGCGTATAATATGCCGGAAATATTTTTCCGTGACCTGCAACGCCCAAGATTACCCGGCGAAATATTGCAGCCCACGGGACACAAGGTGCATCTTACATTATCTTCAGGTAATCTTTCATAGTACTTTGCTTCTTTCATGCTCCCATGTCAAATTTATCTATCTGAAATGTCAATAGATAATTTCTCCTGCCGGCATATCCCTGAAAATTATATGGCTAATGGTTCATAAATCACACTGCAGGGGTGATGGAATAATTTTGAATGTTGGATTTTGAAGATTGAATGAATAGCCCCGTGCTTTTAGCTCGGGGTTTCAAAGACCGCCCGGAAGTACGCTACAGGATCACCGGGATTGAATGGATAGCCCCGTGCTTTTAGCTCGGGGTTGGCGATGTCCTCCTTATTGGGATTTATACCTTAATTCATGTGGATGAAAGAACAGCAGTAGAAATTCATGGGAGCAGCCTGTGCAATCTCATTTGTACAAATAAACTGCCAGCCATGTAAATTGGAAAGGGAAGCCCGATATTTTCTCCTGCCCATATTTCTATTTTATAATTTGCCCCTCATGCAAAAAATCACTCTTTTCCCGCTAAACGATTAAGTAGAAAAAATGAAATTTTATAAAAGCTGATATAAATGACTACGGCTATACCATAAACCATTTTAGCGTGCCTTATATAAGTTTACATAATATATCTTATGATGAATGCGAACCGCAGCCCGGTCGGGGAGAGCAGCAGATCTCTTAACCGCCTGTATGGTTGGGCATCCAGATGATTAACGTGTCTTAGAAGCGATATTTGGCAGTCTGGTAAAACAATACATTTCATAATAAATGATGAAGCCGGAGATAAAACATTGACTAAATTCCCGCATGAGCTTTTTTTTAAATCATTGGAGGCATAAATGCGAAGTATGACCGGTTATGGAAAATCAGTTTATTCTGGTGAAGATTTTATCCTGGAATTTGAGATAAAATCCGTAAATAGCAGATTTCTTGAGATCAGGCTTTCTGTACCAAGAGAGCTTACATTTCTTGAGATTGAGATCAATAACAAGATCAAAGGTACTATTAGCAGGGGCAAAATATCCGGGAAGTTGAATTTAGTATCGTTTGAGCCCCCTGAATTAATCATAAACAGAAGCAAATTAGCTTCCTATCTAAAAGTGATGCATGAAATCAAGGATATCACCGGCAATCAGGGCGATATCCCTTTGGATTTTTTTTTACAGAATGAAGAGATTTTATATCATAATGAAGATCTATCTGGGCATTCGATACTGAAGGAAAAAGTATTTTATGTGATAGAGGAAGGTCTTAATGAGCATCAAAGATCAGCCAGAAATGAAGGCGAATCTATGCGAAACTTCCTGGTTTCATCAAGTTTGCAGATGCACAAATCATTAGATATCATAAAAGGATCATTTCCTGAATACAAATCCGAAATCTCAAGCAGAATGCAAAATGCTGCGAGTAATCTATATAAGGGAAAATTGTGCGATGAAGATATGAACCGCATATCTTTAGAGATTGCCTTTTATATTGAGAAAGCAGATGTCACAGAAGAGATCATCCGGCTTGAGCATCACATAAAAAAATTCAGTGAAGCGATACTGGCTGCCGAAGACATCGGAAAAACCTTGAATTTTCTTTTGCAGGAAATGCATCGAGAGATAAATACTATTGGCTCCAAGTACAGCCATAATTCGATATTTGAAGAGATTATACTGATCAAAGAAGAAATAGAAAAGTGCCGTGAAATGGTGCAGAATGTTATTTAAGGATTAATATTAATGACGCAAAGCGAAATAAGACTCAGTTGGACTTCCCACCCACTTCTTGATGATCTGCCGAGGACAATATTTTTAATCATCATTATTATACTTGTTTCATTGATCCTTTATCAGACAACAATTATTAACTGGCAGGCTCCTCTTTACTTTTTTCTGGGAATGCTCTTTTTTCTCGGAAGTATGATCACCTGGTTTATACCCACTACCTATTCTATTTATGATGATAAAATTGTTATCAAATATCCATTTTTTGCCATTGAGAAAAAATGGGGAGTTTTTGGCTGCTGGTATGCCGACAAAAAGGGTGTGATGCTGGGAACATTTAAGAGACCTCGCCGGCTTGATAATTTCAGAGGGCAATCTCTGCGATTTAGTAAAGATAAAAGTGAAAAAGACGCTTTATTTGCCATATTAAACGAAAAAATAGGGAATAATTACTAATGTATGATAGTAAATTAGCAGACCGGATTATCAATTTTTTATCTCAGAATCAGAAAACGGATTTTAAAAGCGGAGATATTGCCAAAGCCTTACATCTTAAGAAGCATAAACGCAGAGACTTGGAAGATACATTAAGACAGCTCAAAAGACAAAGAAAAATCTCAGGTAAAAACAAACGGTATTATATTGATACCTCTTCCCCACCTCAGGAATTCACGGGTAAATTCGATGCCAGACCTCTGGCTCAGAACAAATCATTTGCTTTTGTCATCCAGGAGAAGTCTGATATTTATATATCACGCGAAGACGTTATGAATGCCTATCATGGAGATGAAGTCGCAGTAGCCATCAAGTATGAAGGGAAAGATACTCTGCACGGCTATATCACCGCTGTGCGTTCCCGGGCTCGTGAAAACGTGGTAGGTAGATTGGAAAAACATCAGGGTAGATACTATCTCATTCCAGATGCTTCGATTATACATAATGATTTTGAGATATATGACACGGGAGATGCCAAAACTGGTGAAAAAGTAGTTATCAAGGTTACAAACTGGGGAGACCCTGATAGAAGGCAATTGCCCGGGGGCAATGTCATCGAGATTTTGGGTAATGCAGGTGAACCTGATGTAGAAATAATGTCCGTTATTCGTGCTTACAGTCTTCCTTTGGAATTCCCGCAGGCAGTTATTGCAGAATCGCTTTCCCTGGATGAAGAGATAAGTGATATGGAAATCAATTGCAGGGCAGATTTCAGAAAGATGTTTACTATCACTATTGATCCAGCTTCTGCAAAAGATTATGATGATGCTATTTCGCTGCATAAAACAGAAGATAATATTTATGAACTATATGTCCACATTGCGGATGTGGCTCATTATGTAAAACCAAATGGTGCAATATTTGCAGAAGCCTGTGAACGCGGCAATAGTTACTATTTTCCGCGTAAGGTGATCCCCATGCTGCCGGAAAAACTTTCTAATGGAATCTGCTCTCTGAGACCACAGGAAGATAAACTTACATTGACAGTGATTAGCAGATATAATGCTGAGGGCTCAATTATTTCACAGGAAGCAACGGAATCGGTGATCAGATCAGATAATCGTCTTACCTATTCGGAGGTTGATGCTTTTTTTGAGAATAGCGAGCAATTTTTAGATCAGGACACTCAGAATATGCTGTTACTAATGCGTGAATTATCCTCAGTTCTGCAGAAAAACCGTCTCAAAAGGGGTTACTTGAGTCTTAATCTGCCGGAAACGGAGTATATTTTTGATGAAGAGGGGCATGTGACAAATCTGGAAAGGTCTCTTGAGACAGAATCGCATCAAGTCATAGAGAACTTCATGCTCTCAGCTAATGAATACATGGCAAAACTTCTGGCGGATGCAGACACGCTTTATAGAGTTCACGAAGCTCCAGACCCCGACAGTATAGATGATTTGAAGAGATTGGCAACAGTGCATAATTTCACATTTGACCTGTCGCATACAATTAATGAAGCTTTTCAGATCGCCCTGGAATCTCTGGAAACAGAAGAAAGACATCGCGTGTTTGATAGAATGATCCTCCGTCACCTGCAAAAGGCAAAATATGATATCATAAATAGAGGGCATTTTGGCTTGGCATTATCGAACTATACTCATTTTACTTCGCCTATTAGAAGATTATGTGATCTGGTGATTCATCATCAATTAAAGGACAGATTAAAACATAATAAATCCGGCAATCGTGATGGCATTTTTTCCAGAATGGAGCTAAATAAATTTGCCGCCACAGCTACGGAACGCGAAATTCTGGCAGATAATTCTGAAAGAGAAGTAGATCTCAAAAATAAAATGATATTCATGAAAAAGAAAATCGGCGAGGAATATAACGCCCTGGTGATCGCCATCAAAGAAAAGATGCTGATTGTAGAATTGGACGAGTATCCGGTTACCGGTATAATCCCCCTCTCCAGTATTACTGATGATTATTATGAATATCATGCCTATTATGACACATTGCTGGGTACTCGCAAGGCTCAGGCGATCCGTCTTGCAGATAAATTTAAGGTAAAACTGGTTCGTGTGGATAATGATATTATCTTTGATATTATTGAAAAGAAGATATGATCGCATTCGGAATATATCTCGTATTTATCACGCTTCTGGAGATTTTGCTTTATCTGCCTTTAAAGCTGATATTCTCAAAACAGAAATCTTTGTCGAGATTAGGTTATTATCCATCAAAATCCTCAAAAACTATTTGGTTCCATGCCGCTTCCCTGGGTGAAGTGAATGCTCTTAAACCGCTTTTGCAAAAAGTTATCTCTGAATATGGCGCTCAAAATATCGTGCTCACAACTATGACATCTACCGGTCAAAATGCCGGCAGGCAGATAGATAAAGAGCTTTCCGCAGGATATATCCCTCTGGATTTCCCCTTTGCTATTGCTCGCTTTTATCAGAGTATCAAGCCTGCACTGATAGTGATTATGGAAACGGAATTCTGGCCCCAGATGCTGTATCAGGCATTCATAAGAAAAATCCCTGTGATTGTGATTAATGGCAGACTTTCTGAAAAATCATGGGATAATTACCACAAAACCAGATATTTCTGGAAAATTCCATTTGACGCTATCAAAGAAATTAATGCCCAATCTCCCTATGATAAGTCCCGGTTTGAACAGCTTGGATTCCCACTCGTGCATAGCAAAGGCAATCTAAAATTTTCGCTCAATCTCACGCTGCATAACCCAGCCCAAAAACGCAAGGATTACGGCATTAATAGTGGCGATTTCGTCCTCACTTTTGGCAGTTCCAGACCCGGTGAAGAAGCTATGCTGGCAGGAATATATCAGCAATTAGCAGCAAACATCCCTCATCTCAGGCTTATCATTGCCCCTCGACACCTCAAACGGCTACCTGAGATTAACGAAGTGTTATCTGACCTCGATTTTGTGCTTTATTCAGAATTGAAAATCAAGCCTCATGCCAAAGTGATAATCATAGACGAAATAGGTTTATTGACCGAGATATACAGTTTTTCTGACCTGGTAATCGTGGGGGGAAGCTTTAAAAATTTTGGAGGTCATAACCCTCTGGAACCAGCTTTTTATGCCAAACCTGTTATCATGGGTCAATATTATTCCTCCTGTTTAGACACGGTTAATAAACTCAGAAATGGAGAAGGAATAACCATTACAAAAGAAGAAAACCTCGCTAATATTATATTGAAATTTTATAACGACAGCCACCTTCGCCGGATGCAGGGAGAAAATGCCAAAAATATCCTGGAAAAAAATTCCCTCGCCTTACAAGATAACTTAAATACAATTAAGACTTATCTAAATTCACAATAACTTCCGGCTATTCGCGATAACAGAAAAAGGTGCAGTAAAAAAATTACTGCACCTTCAAGAATATTTTCAGATATTCAGCATCACCCGCTTTTCCACAAGTTCTTTGATCTCCTGCAGACGCTCTGCAGTTTCTGCTTCAAAACGAAGAACAAGAACCGGAGTGGTATTTGAAGCACGGCAGAGTGCCCAGCCATCCGCAAATGTGATCCGCATTCCGTCAATGTCATTTACATCATAGCCCTCTTTTATAAAGTAATCTCGCACTTTCGCTACAACTTCAAATTTTGTTTCATCCGTGCTGGCAATATGAAGCTCAGGGGTGTTATACATTTTTGGCTGATCTGCCAGCATCTCGCTGACAGGCTGATCACTCTTTGATACAATCTCCACAAGCCTGGCACCCACATATATTGCATCATCATAACCTAAATATCTATCTTTCAAAAAGATATGTCCGCTCATCTCACCTGATACTTTAATGCCTTCCTCTTGCATTTTCATTTTTATATTGGCATGCCCGGTTTTGTACATGATGGGAATGCCTCCATATGATATGATATCATCAAAAAGATTTTTGGAGCATTTAACATCAGCAATAATTTTCTCGCCCCTGTTTTTTCCCAGGAAGTCACGAGCAATGATATTTAATATCTGATCACCATACAGCATATTACCTTTTTCATCGATAACCCCTATGCGATCAGCGTCTCCATCCATACCCAGACCAATCTCAGCCTTCTCTTTGATAACCAGTTTGCTAAGATCTACCATATTTTCTACTTTTGTGGGATCCGGATGATGATTTGGATAGGTGCCGTCCAGATCGCAATATATTTCCGTAACCTCACAGCCAAGGCTTCTCAGTATCTTTGGCAAATAAGGACCTCCCGCTCCGTTGCCGGCATCTACAACCACTTTAACGGGCCTCTTTAGTTTAAGATCCTTCAGCAGATAATCAATGTAAATCCGGTCAATATCGCTATTGATGGATTTTGATCCGGAACCCTGTTCAAAATCCCGACTGTTGATCAATTGCAAAATTTCCTGGATTTGAGAGCCAAACACACTGGCTAAACCAAAGTTCATTTTTATTCCATTATATTCCGAGGGGTTATGACTGGCTGTGATCATCACTCCTCCATCAGTATGCAGTTTCCAGATAGAAAAGTATAATACAGGAGTGGCAACAATCCCGATATCCGTAACATCTAATCCGGTATCCATTAGTCCTCTGGTGAATTGCTGCTTGTATTCAGGAGTAGATAAGCGGGCATCTCCCCCGATCACGCATGAACGGGCTCCCTTCCTTTTTATATATGTCCCATATCCTCTGCCAATTAGATAAAGTATCTCCGGAGAAAGGTCCTTATCCACCACACCCCTGATATCATATTCTCTGAAAATTTTCTGATTTATCATTTTGCCTCCATTTCTTCTTTCTCTATTAATTCCCTGATAATTGCTATCATTTTGCGAAAGGCTTTGCCACGGTGACTTATCAAGTGCTTTTCATCCGCATCCATTTCACCAAAGGTTTTTCCCGTCTCGCTGCAAAAAAATATGCTGTCATAACCAAAGCCCTGTACGCCAATTTCCTGTTCTGTTATTTTGCCCGGTACACAACCCTCGGTGGTGGCAAGCAATTCACCCGCTGTATCTGCCAAAGCTACTACAGTCCTAAAGCTGGCAGACCTCTCCGTTATGCCTTCCAATAAATGTAACAGCTTTTCCCTGTTATCGCGGTAGCTGCAATTCTCTCCTGCAAACCGGGCAGAATAGACCCCCGGCTCCCCGCCCAGCGCATCCACAAATAAACCCGTATCATCTGACAGAGTGTATATACCGGAAATACCAGCTAATTCACAGGCTTTTTTTATCGCATTATCCCTTATAGTTTCTTTATCTTCAATTACGTCTGGTAAGTCAGGATTATCTCCCGCAAAAAGCAATTCCATTTTTAGCTCTGAGAGAATGTCGGCTATCTCCGCATACTTATCTTTATTACCTGTGCCGATTAATATCTTCATGCCTTTCCTTTACCAGAAATAGAATTGAATAATGAAGATATCTTATTAATCACGTTACGGGAAAGAAATCTCTCGGCTATGGCAATAGTGTTACCTATTGTCTGTAATAGATCATCATCACCGCTCCAGTGTTCCTGCAAAATCTCTGTATCTATCTCATTGAGTATGGCATTAAGTCCATATACCACCAGCAAGAGATCATCAACCAGCCCCAGTACGGGTATAAAATCCGGCAGTATATCTATTGGTGAGATCACATACAAAATTATGCCGCCGATCATTAATTTCTGCGTGGAAGGTACTCTTTTATCTCGGGCAAGACGCACCAGCAACGCCATAAAATCCGGTAAAATCAGTAGATAATCTATCACTTCCCCATACTTCCCGCGAAATCTCTCGCTCTTAAACGAATTTACTTTCTTACGAATGTTGTCATAGATATCATTACCTCTTTCGCTGTTTTCAATTAATTCTTCTATGATTACTTCGTTCTCATTCTTTGTTTCATCGCTCATCTTTTCCTCCTTCATTTTAAGCCCTCAAGTAATTCAAGTGTGCCGTTATAGGCAGTGAGTACTTCGGTATATTTTTCTTTTTCTCGTGACACTATTTGCTCAGGGGCACTTTGCAAAAATTTCTCATTTTGCAATTTTGCGGTTATCTTGTTAAGATCCAGCTCTATTTTACCAAGCTGTTTCTGCAGGCGGTATCGCTCTGCCTCAATATCTATCAATCCGCTTAATGGCAGATATACTTCCATATCTTTAACTACATCAGCTATACTACCGGAAGGCTTGATGAGGTGATTGCCAGTCTGTAATTCAGCTACATTTGCCAGTTTACGCAGATAGGGTATATTATCCTGTAATAGCTTTTCCTGCCCAGACTGAGGCGTCTTTATGATCACCTTGATCTCCTTGCCGGGTGATAAATTCACCTGCTTTCTTAAATGTCTGATCACGGTTATCGTTTCCTGAATCAGATTCATCTCACTTTCGATCTGCTCGTTTATTAATTCCTTATCTACCAAAGGATAAGCAGCTATCACAACGGATTCTTCAAGCTCGGGTATATAGGGAATGATATTCTGCCAGATTTCCTCTGCAATAAAGGGCATCAAGGGCTGCAAGAGACGCATGGAATTCTGCAGCACCAGCAAAAGCACGTATTTCACCGTCTTCTGACCTCTAGGATTTGTCTCATCATAAATCCTGTCTTTAGATAATTCCAGATACCAACTGCAAAATTCCTTCCAGATAAAGTCCTGAGTGATCAAGGCAGCTTCATTCAATCTCAGGTTTTCATAGCTTACTGCCGCCTTGGCTGCTGTTTGCTGTAATCTGCTCAAAATCCATCTATCCGCAAGTTCCAGCTCCAATTCACTTTCTGCCAATGACCCCTCGATTTTCTGCACATTCATCATGATAAATCTATAAGCATTCCATATCTTATTAGCAAAATTTCTGCCGGTTTCCAAGATACCGTCGCTGTAGTAGCTGTCCTGACCTTTAGGTGTATTAAAAATGATGGAAAAACGCAAAGCATCTGCTCCCACAGTATCTATGATATCAATAGGATCAGGTGAATTGCCAAAACTCTTGGACATCTTTCTCCCCGTCTCATCCAATACCATCCCGTGAAGAAATACTGTGTTAAAGGGAATAACATTACAAAATTCCAAAGTGCTCATAATCATTCTTGCCACCCAGAGATAGATAATTCCCGGGGCAGTAACTAAAAGGTCTGTCGGCAGAAAATAGCGTAATTCTTCTGTCTCACGGGGCCAACCCAAAGTGCTGAAGGGCCATAACCAGCTACTGAACCAGGTATCCAGAACATCTTCATCTTGTCTGAATTCACCATAACCGCAATTTGTACATCTTTCCGGCTGGCTTCTTCCTACTGTCATCTCTCCGCAATTCTTACAATAGTATGCCGGTATCCTGTGTCCCCACCAGATTTGCCTCGATATGCACCAGTCCCTGATGTTTTCCATCCAATGAAGATATACTTTCATCCATCTTTCCGGCTGGAACTTTATCTCACCGCTTTTTACAACTTCTATTGCCCTTTTTGCCAAAGGCTCCATTTTAACAAACCATTGATCAGATAAATACGGCTCTATCACGGTCTCGCAGCGATAGCAATGTCCCACAGAATGATTGTGATGCTTTATCTCACCCAAAAGACCCAAAGCATCCAGATCTTGGATAATCTCCCCTCTGCACTCATATCTATCCATACCACGATATTTCCCGGGCACTTGCTCATTCATCCTGCCATGCTCATCAATCACCAGCACCTGCTCAAGTCCATGCCTCTGCCCCACTTCAAAATCGTTAGGATCGTGTGCCGGTGTTATCTTCACGCACCCCGAACCAAAACCCATCTCCACATATTCATCTCCAATCACCGGGATTTCTTTATTCATTAAAGGCAATACTACCTTTTTCCCAATTATGTTCTGATATCTGTCATCATCAGGATGAACGGCTATTGCCGTATCTCCCAGCATAGTCTCAGGCCTGGTGGTCTCCACTGTTATATAACCCGAGCCATCGCTAAATGGATACCTGATCTGCCATAATTTTCCTTCTTCATCCTCGTGCTCTACTTCATCATTTGCCAAAGCGGTCACGCAGCGGGGACACCAGTTTATTATCCTTTTTCCCTTATAAATAAGACCTTTCTCATAAAGCCGGATAAATACTTCCTGTACTGCTTCGGATAATTGCTCGTCCATTGTAAATCTCTCTCTACTCCAGTCACACGACGCACCCATTTTCTTGAGCTGCTCTATGATCCTGCCGCCCTTAGCTTCCTTCCATTCCCAAATCCGCTTGAGAAGTTCCTGCCTGCCTATATCATGACGCGTCTTATTCTCTTTGGCAATTTGTTTCTCAACCACGTTTTGAGTGGCTATCCCGGCATGATCCACGCCCGGCAGCCAAAGCGTGGGAATCCCTCTCATTCTCTTATAACGGATCATCACGTCCTGTATCGTATTATTGAGCACATGACCCATATGCAAATGACCCGTAACATTGGGCGGAGGAATCAATATCGTATAAGGCTGCTTTGTCTTATCTATGATCGGTGTAAAATACCCCTTCTTTATCCAGTGGTCATACCACTTCTTCTCTATTTCGCCCGGAACGTAATTTTTGCTTATTTCCATATAGCCTCTATCTTTATTTTTATATTATCACTTTAATATTTATTTTCACAAGTTTATTGCCGGCAGAAATATATACGCATTTTTCCAGTTGATCATATTCACTCATGAATTCTATCTTCCGGTCATGCTCATATTCCGCCATCAATTCTCCAGTCTTCACGTGAGCCACACTTAATTTATCTCCTGCATACATCAAAAATACACTGTCGTCTAATTGCCTGTATTGATTCAAACTAATTTGGCTCAAACTGCTCTGCCAGGTATCACCTCTGGCTATTTGATAATCTTTCTGCCAGATTTCTTCTCCATTATCTCTATTAAGGCATAAAAGACGATCATCAGATAGATATACCAGAATGCGATTGGCATCCACCAATCGCAGCACCTCCACCTTCGCTTGATATTTATTTTCCCACCTGATTTCAGAACCCCTTTTATCTATGGCAAAAACACGATGTACGCCAGTTAAATAAATCCTCCGATAATCAAACAAGGGTATATCGCTTATAGGAATAGGAGTTTCTATCTGCCAATCCGAATCAAGCTTGAGCACTTGACGTGGAAATAATTCTATATTTATATTCATGTCCTGACGGGATAATTCCTTTAAAAGATCCTGTGCCTGTTCCTGCAACAAAAAAAATTGCTCCTTAAGCTCATTTCGCGTAAATTCCGAACCCCTGAACTTGAGCCCGCTGAATAGATCATCCAGAAGATTCTTCCCATAATACACATAAACAGCGCTCAATATTATCAATACCAAAAATATGGTCGCTGTTTGATTTACTCTGCGTCTCCGAAGCCAGGGACTGGTATTATGAGCAGATTGACGAAAATTCTGCAAAAGAGCATACCCAAATCTCTCTTTTCTCTTTATCTGATGAAGATGCTCATTTATACTCAAGCTGTGCAAACCAAGTTTCTGTAATTTTATGGCAGCTTTACTCTCAATTGCAATGAAGTAGCTATTCTCTCTCAGTGAAAAATTTTCTATCTTTACGTGGATATCCATATCACGTGAACCCAGAAGCTGGATATCGGATAAAGATTTCACACTAAGATCCTGCCATTTGCGCCCTAATTCACTAAAACTGTCTTCCAATAGCTCACCCATGAAATATCTGCCAAATTGTACTGCATAAGTGCGGCTTTGCTCCATTACAAGCAATAATAATGATATGCCTCGCTCCAAATCATGTCGCTGGGTAAAAAGTGAATATATCCGCCAGTTTATCTCAACAAAAAAATTCTCAAGGGCAGGCTTGATCTGCTCCTCCGGCATGCTCTCCAAATCAAGATTTATCAATTCGCTGAGAACTCGCTCCAAAATCTGCTCGGCAAAACTATCATCAGAATAATGATTCATCAATAGAATCATATTCCTTTGCTGACCCGGAAAATGATCACAATAGGTATAATTTCCACTAAAGCTGCCCGAGTAATCTATCAGTTTTATCATGATCTTACCTGCTTAATTATACCATTTTATATAACTTCTGATGAATACACGCCAAAGTATGCCAAAATCCATCAGCATATTAGTATAACCGGCATTTGCCAGGGGACACCAGCATTCTTTGTTCTTTATGGAGCGCCTGTCCAGCTTTGCCAAAGTGCTCTGCCAGATTTTCTTGAAATTATAATCATTTTCTCTCAAATTGCCCCAGGAATTCGCTTTAACGCAGCATGGCCAAATATCGCCTTCCGGTGAAATCTGTACTGATGCTATCCCCGAATAGCACGGGATCACCTGAATCTTATCCCGCATGACCAATTTCACTAAGTGATAGTATTCTATCCTGAAAGCCTCAGTGATCTTGGCAATTCCCTTGTATTTTCCGTTTTTTATGCGGTGAATCAAAAAATCTATCGCCGCTTTATATGAAACCAGATCCGGCGTGATTTCGCTCTCCATTGTATCAAGCTCCACCCGCTGCTCAGCTATCTCGGTAATATAACTGTCAGGCTCGTAACGCATTAATTCACTCGCGATACTGGAAAATTCTTTTACATTAAAAGACGAGATCACGGTGTGGATACCAATCGATAAATTCTTCGCAGTTATTTTTTTTAACCCCCTAAAGGTTGCTATCACTTTGTCATAATTGCCCTCTACATTGCGGATGGCATCATGCTGTGCTCCCACTCCATCTATAGAGAGATTGATCACAAACTGGGTGTGAGGGCAATTTTTGGTCATCGCTTCCACTTGGCTGATGATTGTCTCCGTTAGTATGCCATTTGTGGGAATATTTATGATTCGAGGTCTGCACTGATCATAAGCTGCCTTACAGATTTCTGCAATATCTTCACGCAAAAACGGTTCTCCTCCACTAAAAGTAATCCAATATGGCGATTTGCCCAGATGTTTGAAAATTGTCCGGTACTCCGACAATGTGAGATTCTTTGCCTTCTTCTTGTATATATTACAGGTGGAACAACGAGAATTGCAACTGTAGAGTAGGCTTATTGTGTAATTTATGGGCATAGGCAGGAAAAGCCCAGTCGCCCTGGCAATCTTGTATTTGATTATCTTTGGTAGTAATTCCAGCACTTTTTTATACTTCCCTTTTTATATTTTTACTTGTCCTGGCTATGTCCCACTTAAAAGGATTTTTATGTAGTATATGCAAATCCCACCAACCCAAAAATCTGCTTAACGCTTCTATCTTCACTGTCAATATCAAATAAAACAGTTCTCCAGGATTTTCTGTAAGCTTTTTTAATATTATATTCAAAAGCAGCCCGGAATCCTGGGAGGCTACTGCGTAATTCTGATTTGCCTTCAACCATAAATGTCCACTGGCTATCCGCCGCCGCTGACTGATATATTCCTTTAGATTCTCAGGTCCCTTATTATATACTATCGCCTCCGGTTCATATTTTAATTTATACCCTCTCTCCCTGATCTGTGCCTCTATACTGGCTTCATCTACTGCACTCTCAGAAGGTATGGCTTCTATCACATTTCTAAATGCTATCATCTCACCCAGTTTTGGTGATCTAAGTGCCATCAAATGATGCATCTCCCATAATATATGAACAAGATGTCCGCTGATGCCCTTCCGCAAATTTTCAGGTACAGGTCTTCCTCCACAAGCACCCACGCTGCTGTCTTCGAATGCCGTCACCAGCTTCTCTATCGTATCCTTTGCAGGAAGGGTGTCGCCACTTTCTATGATCAAATATTCACTAGCGGCAACCTGTAAAAATTTGTTGATAGCTGCAGACTTGCCGTTCCGCTTTTGCTCTACTATCAATTCTATCCTGCTGTCATATTGCATCTCACTCTTCACTATCTCATCTGTGCCGTCTTTACTCGCACTCGATACCACAATTATCCTGTCTATCTCTACCCGCTGCAATTCCTGCTTCCGAATCGCCTGCAGTAACCTGCCTATGTTTTCTGCCTCATTATAGACAATTATCCCTATGGAACAGTGAAAAATATTCATATCCGGTTTATTCTATTTCCTTCTTTGTTGAATTCGCAATCGCATTTAATACCCCATTAACGTATTTACTTGAGCTTTCCGAACAGTAACGCTTTGCTATCTCTATGATCTCATCCATTACTATGGCGGAAGGCGTCTCAGTATATAATATCTCATAGGTGCCTATCCGCAAAAGTGATCTGTCCGTAACCGCAAGCCTGTCTATGCTCCAGTTCCTGGAATGCTCACCGATCTGAAGGTCTATCTCTTCTAATTTTAATATGGTATTGCGGATAAGATATTCCGCAAATTCCTGTGCCCGTTCATCTGACTGCTTCTCAAAATCATGCATTATGTCGTTCAATTTCTCCGGATAATGCTCCAAAAGCTCAAGATTTCCCAATATCTCGTTTTTTTCCGTGTATTCCAAACTGTATAACACTTTGAATGCTATTTCGCGACTCTTTCGCCTAAGTCCCATAAACTAAAGCTCTCCCAGCAGATTGCACATCTCTATGGCAGATAAGGCTGCATCCCAACCCTTATTACCTGCTTTTGTGCCGGAACGCTCTATTGCCTGCTCCAGAGAATCCGTTGTCAATACTCCAAATATCACCGGCTTGCCATGCTTTAGCGAGACCTGAGCAATACCTTTGCTCACTTCGGCACTCACATAGTTAAAATGAGGGGTGCTCCCCCGTATGACTGCTCCTAAGGCAATAACGGCATCATAATCCTGACCGCATAACTTGTCTGCCACCAAAGGCATCTCAAATGATCCCGGTACCCAAAATATATCTATCTCTTCTTCCTTTACTCCATGACGAATCAAACAGTCCTCTGCACCGGATAACAACTTGCCAGTAAACAATTCATTAAACCTGCTCACAATAATAGCATAACGCTTACCACTGCTGATCAATTTTCCTTCCACGGTTCGCATCACCACCCCCTTTGTCTTTATTATAATTTCTGAGCCATTAATATTATCTTTTTCTATCAGGCAAGATATTTTTCCGCTAACTTGCTTTTTCTAATCATACCGGTTAATCCCAAAATCCAAAATTCCGAAATTTACCCCTTAACACGAATTTGTTGACAGAACTTACCACCCGCAGGCAGTGATTCCTATAAAAAATAATAAGGAGTTCTGATGATATATATAGGCGGTGGGTTGAAGGCAGTTTGCCTTTTTATATTTGCTCTATCATTTTCTTCCTGTTCACAAAGCCTCGATCAAAAAATTAATGACTTGATTGAGATTGGTGAGCATCAGCAGGCAAGAAATCTGCTCAGTAATGAGGCACCAAATGGATTGCAGCCGGAAAAAATTGCAGTACTGATGATGATGTCCTTTCGTAAAGAATTTTTTCCTTCCTATACCGAGCAAAATTTCAGATCACCCCTCGAAGGTATCTGGGTCATGTTCCCGGCTAAAGAAATGACCAGCATAGACAGCGTTCTGAAAATTGCTCAAAATGCTCACGCTGCAAATTTTTGGAATGATGATCTTGCAGGCGAGTACTACTTTCTACTACTCTATTCATTTTACCGCTATAAGTATAAATCTCAGGCAGAATATAAAGATGTGTTCTCTGATATTGTTGAGCTTTTGAATGCAGAAAAATCCACCTGCAGCGACCTGGCAGCTTTCTGGAAAATATACGCAAATCAGGGATTCACTATTAATTTCGATTGGCAAATTCTGGATTCTTTCTTTGAAAAGTTTCCGGTTTCTAAATTGGCAAAACTAAAAGAACTTAAGATGCTTTTTAAAGAAAAAAATGATGATCCATTTTTCATTGATCACAATCTGCTCAGTGATCTGCATCAATTTTCCCTGAGTTACCCCGATCTCGCTGTCTATGCCGATAGCCTCTTTATTTATCAAAATATCGCTGATATTCTCAATCTTTCAGAATCACCGGGATTCGACAAAGACCAAATAGAAAATTATCTCCGCTCACTCCTGGCAGAAAACATGAGTACCGCTATTAACCGCTATATTTTATGGGAACTGGGAAAAATTGAACTCGAAAAAGGTAATCAGACTCAAGCCCTTAATTCACTTAAAAAAATCGTTGACCTTGAACAGGATAAATATAAGAGAACAAAGCTCAATAGAGAACTGGGACACCTCGCCTTTAGAAAAACAAATTTCGGCTTGGTGATCAGCAGTTTAAGACAAATTGATACTCTTGATCCGGAAGATATGCAAAAATTGTGGATCGCCTATATGGAATTAGATAATGAAATCGAAGCTGATAAAATTTTTGAAAAACTCGCATCAAAGCTTCCGCCAAAAAATATTGAAATACTGCAAAAACAAAAATATAATTACCAACTGAAAAAACTTATCCTTTCTGACCTTAATCTCGTCTGGAGCCCGGACGCAGTGACAATTCAAGGCAGTATTAAAAATATCTCCGGTAATATTTATCAAAAAATCACCATATTGCTCTCACTCGAAGATAAAAATAGCAATACTAAAATAAATAAAGAAATTATGCTGGATAAATTATACCCGAATAAAGAAGATAAATTCAATACCTTTATCAATTTCCAAGGCAATTATAAAGACACTAAGATTACAGGAAAAGTTATTAATTTTAAAATTGCGTCATAATAAATATCCTGTTATACTTTGCCCGAGCTGAAATCGAATCACCTCAATCCTCTGCACCCCAATACCCCCCGCTCATATTATAAGAAATCTCTCCCCATCCGGACACACCACGCCATAACAAAATAATGTTATGGCGTGGTGTGTCCGGATGGGGTGTTGTTGGGCGGTGGTTAGCAGGTTTCCGGGGGATGGGGTGAAGAATCAAAATCTGCTTGACACTATGTTAAGCAAGTTAAAATGGACTTTGTCGCCTTTAGGATTTGCAGCATGATTCCTACCCTTCAGGGATTATCTACCGTCTGCTGAGAGCAGCCGGGGAAGTATGGATTTATAAATAAAGATAAAGGAGAATTTCATGGAAGAGAAAGCAAGACACAGATTGCTGAAATCATTTGATTATGAGGTATCACAGCTTCAGCGAGGATATGCCGGCAAGACTCTGTATATCAATCTTGATGATAACACAGTGAGAGAGAAGGCGGTGAGTATTGAGATGAAAGAGAAATTTATTGGTGGTAAGGGCTTTGGTTTAAGGCTGCTTTGGGATGGCACGCGTCCGGAGACCAAGTGGGATGATAATGATAATGAGATAATAATATCCGGGGGACCAATTTGTGGTGTCACGCAGTATGCGGGCGCGGGTAAAAGTCTGGTGGTATCCATCTCTCCTACTACGGACGTAGTGATAGACAGCAATGTGGGTGGTTATTTTGGACCTTACCTGAAATTCAGTGGTTATGATGCCATAGAAATCCAGGGCAAGGCAAAAAAGGATGTGATCATCGTAGTAGATGGCACCACCGGCAAAGTAACAATAGAAGAAGCGGGTGATGAGGCTTATGACAGCCATATTTTGGCAGAAGAGCTCACGGATATGTATTCTGATAGTGATAAGCCAATAGACAAGATGAAGGTGGCGGTAGTGAGTGCGGGTTCTGCTGCTGCCCACAGTAATATAGGCATGCTCAATTTTAGTTTTTATGATATCCAGAGAAAGGTATGCCGTCTGAAACAAGCTGGTCGTGGTGGCATTGGCACAGTATTCCGTGATAAGAAAATCAGGGCAATTGTAGCAAAAAGTCATGGCGTTAAAGGTGATATGAATCATGTAGTGGATATGGATATTATCCAGCAGCGGGGCAAGAAATTCACGAAAGAAATGAATGATTTTGATGATGAGCAGTGTCAGATGCGAAAAGTGGGGACAGCCCATTTGATGGAGATCATGGATGCTTACGACCTGCTGCCCACGCACAATTTCCAGTACGGTTCGGCGAAAGATGTAAAAAAAGATATCAAAAAGATAGATAGTTCCGTATGGACTGCCAAATTCACGCCACGCAGCAGTGATGGTTGCTGGCTGGGCTGCACAATGGCTTGTGCCAAAGTTGCAGAAGATTTTGCACTTCGCACGGGACCATATAAGGGGAAGGTGGTTCACGTTGATGGGCCGGAATATGAATCTGCTGCCGGGCTGGGTTCTAATATGGGGATTTTTGATCCTGATTATATTTTGGAATTAAATTTTTATTGTGATACTTATGGTATAGATACCATTTCGTTTGGCACAATGACAGCCTTTGCCATGGAATGTTTTGAAAAAGGCATAATCAATAAAGAGATTACGGGTGGTATCGACCTGCAATTTGGCAATGCAGAAGCCGCCTTGGAATGTATGCACCAGATGGCAAGGGGTGAAGGTTTTGGTCTGATACTGGGAAAAGGCACTAAGCAGATGAGCAAAATATTTCATGAGCAGTATGGTGGTGATCTGGCATTTATGCAGGATATCGGCATGCAGAACAAAGGCTTGGAATACAGTCAGTATGTATCCAAGGAATCACTTGCCCAGCAGGGCGGCTATGCTATGACTAATAAAGGTCCGCAGCATGACGAAGCCTGGCTTATTTTCATGGATATGGTCAATAATCAGATACCTACATTTGAAGACAAGGCAGAAGCTTTACATTATTTTCCCATGTTCCGCACCTGGTTCGGTTTGATGGGACTATGTAAATTGCCGTGGAACGATGTGGAGCCTGCTGACAATGCCGCGACTGATGAGCCGGCAAAAGTGCCGGAGCATGTGGATAACTATGTAGCTATCTACAATGCGGTAACAGGTAATAATATCGATAAATTTGAGCTGGTGCGTCAAAGTGAAAGGGTATATAATTTCCAGAGAATATTTAATATCAGAAGGGGTTATGGTCTTAGAAAGCATGATGCCCAGCCTTACAGGGCTTGCGGTCCTGTCACGGAGAAAGAATATCTCAGCCGAGAGGAGCGTTATGATAAGGAACTTTTGGAAAAGCTCAAACTCGATCCAGCCAGTATGAGCATAAAAGAAAAGATGTCTGCTTTGCGTAAATATCGAGAAGACCGTTACGAACAGCTATTGGATGCTGTTTATAATCGGAGAGGCTGGAGCAAAAATGGTGTACCCAAAATTGAGCACTTAAAAGACATCGGCATGGACCTTCCCGAGCTCATAGAAGTGATCGCACCTCTGCAATAGAGTAAGTTTTACATTAATTGAATAAGTTAAAAGAGAAGCTGGTATCCGGCTTCTCTTTTTTATAGTATTTGATTTTGGGATTTTTTTGATACAGCTTTCTTACTACAGGAAATCAAATGCCCAGGATAATTCCTGAAAGCCCTATGACCAGTCCGACAATCAGATTAATCAATTTCACTGCAATAAAGCCTTTTTTACTCTCAGCCAGCATAGGGATCATACCGTGTCCATCCTGGACGATAGAATTTGCCAGTAAGATACTGAAGGGGATATTTCCGCTAATAAATAAGCTGACAAATATCAGATGCGGTCCCGATTCCGGAATTAGTCCTACCAGTACGGCTACCAATAAAATTGTAATTATATTAGCATCTATCCAGGTATTGATATCAATATAGTCCATAAGCAGATGGATCACCAGTAAAGTGCCAAAAGTCCAGCAGAATATCCGCGGAATGTGAATCCTCACGATATGTTCCCAGAGATGCTCAGAAAGAAAGTGTTCCGGCACAGTGATGACAATGAGAAGCGATATCAGGGCAGTGATCAGGACAGTAGTTTTCATCCAGTCTTTCATATCGCCCGCAATAACGCCGGAGAATATTGCAATCATCATCAGCGAGATTAAAATGATCAGCAGGACGCGTTGCATAGAGGGATGTTTTATATGCGAAAAAAAGCCATTATGTGGAATACAATCACATTTTTCTTCCTTATGAATTGGCAGATTTTCAAATTTATTAAGTTCAGATAATTTTGGGAAGATTTTATCAGTGAGAATGCCGGCGATAATACCGATAAAAAATGTAATGCCGATAATAATGAGAGCCTGTTGCGGAATTGCTGCCAGCATAACGAATGCTTCATCTCCACTTGTGGCGATCATAGCGGCGACTACTGCGCCCATAGACACAATCCCGTGCGAGAAAAGCGTAACCACTGTGAAAGCACCCAGACATCCTGGAACCGCCCCTAAAGCGGCGGCGAACACATATTGCAGGATGTCGTTACGGTTAAAGAGATTCTGCCACATCCCTTTAGTCTGCACGTTTATATACTCTATCACCAGCATCATAACAAAGACAAAGCCCGTGATTATACCAGCATGACGTAAAACCTCAATTACAATTTCTGCCATACAAACCTCTAAATCTTTAAGAAAACAAAATAAACTGTATTGCTGAGAAAGGCAAACTAAAATTTTTGCGGGAGTGCAAAATTGATGCTAAACCGGGCATCTCCTCCGTAACCGCCTTTGAGCCAGAAAAATTCTTTGACATAATTAAATGAGGAGGAATTTTAGTTAGGGAAAGAAATAAAGAGAATAAAGGAGTATTTTATGGCGAGAATGAC
Organism: uncultured Candidatus Cloacimonadota bacterium; assembly: GCA_964604155.1. Lineage (GTDB taxonomy): Bacteria > Cloacimonadota > Cloacimonadia > Cloacimonadales > TCS61 > Stygibacter. The sequence goes on from CAZRXY010000117.1 coordinate 30,880, forward strand.
GGTTGATCCCAATTACTGTAAGGGTTGCGGACTATGCATTGCAGCCTGTCCCAAGAAGATCATCAGATTTTCTGAAAAGATTAATATTAAAGGTTATCATTATGCAGAGTGTTTTGATCAGGAAGCGTGTATAGCCTGTAAGATGTGTTATACAACCTGTCCTGATGTGGCAATAACGATAGAGAAATAAGGGGGAACGATGACAGAAAAAGTATTAATGAAAGGAAATGAGGCAGTAGCGGAGGCGGCAATACGAGCAGGATGCCGTTTGTACTTTGCATATCCCATCACTCCCCAGAGCGAATTGATAGAATATATGGCAAGAATGATGCCCAAAAATAATGGAACATTTGTCCAGGCAGAAAGCGAAATAGCCGCGATAAATATGGTATATGGAGCTTCAGGCTGTGGCAGGCGGGTGATGACGTCTTCTTCATCACCGGGGATAGCCCTTAAGCAGGAAGGCATTTCTTATCTGGCGGGGGCAAATTTGCCTGCAGTGATCGTAAATGTAATGCGTGGCGGTCCTGGTCTTGGAGATATTCAGCCGGCGCAGGGTGATTATTTTCAGGCGACTCGTGGGGGTGGAAATGGTGATTATTACACACCGGTATTAGCGCCCAGTACGGTACAGGAATTTGCAGATATGGCAGATTTGGCATTTGAGCTGGCAGATAGATATCGCAATCCTGTATTAATCCTCTCAGATGGTTTACTGGGTCAGATGATGGAGCCTGTGGAATTTAAACCTGCCAAAACGGCAGAAGAGCTGGATGCATTGAATAATCAGCATTTAGAATGGTGCTGCCACCCTAATGAAGACGAGCCAAATCACCATCATCATGAGATAAATTCTCTGGAGATAGACCCCGTAGTACTTGAGCAGCACGTACTTAAGCTGGGCAGGAAATACGATAAAATCCGGGAAAACGAACAGCGTTGGGAAGATTACAATATTAATGAAGATAATGAAATACTGGTAGTAGCCTTTGGCACTGCCTCCAGAATATGCAAATCTGCCATAGATGAGCTGAATGAAGCCGGGCATAATATTGGTTTGGTGCGTCCAATCACAGTGTGGCCCTATCCTTATAAGGCAGTTGCTGATGCAGTAGGGAAAAACGTGAAGAAAGTGATCGTCTTTGAATTGAATCTTGGTCAGATGGTTGAGGACGTGAAGCTGGCAGTTAATGGCAGGGTACCTGTGGATTTCATGGGAAAAGTGGGAGGTATACTATTTTCCACGGACGAAGTGAAAGCCAAAATCGAAGAGAATTTATAGGAGGAAAATGATGCAAGTAATAGCAACCAGACCAAAATCTTTAACAGACCTTAATTTCACATATTGTCCCGGATGTCTGCACGGAGTAGCTCACAGATTAATAGCAGAGGCGATGGATGAATTGGGGATGCGTAATAAAATGATGGGCGTAGCTCCGGTAGGCTGCTCGGTTTTTGCCTATAAATTTTTCAATTGCGATATGCAGGAAGCTGCACATGGCAGAGCCCCTGCTTTGGCGACGGGGATGAAGCGTGCCCGTCCAGATATGCATGTATTCACCTATCAGGGTGATGGTGATCTGGCAGCGATAGGAACCGCGGAGATAGTACATGCGGCAAATCGTGGAGAGCACATCACGGTATTTTTTGTAAATAATGCAATTTATGGCATGACTGGCGGGCAGATGGCGCCTACCACATTGCCGGGGATGAAGACAACCACATCACCATATGGCAGGGATGTAGATGATATAGGCTATCCGATCAGGGTATGTGAATTACTCAATTCTCTCAAATCGCCCTATTTTATTGAGCGAGTAAGCCTTTTATCACCGGCAGAGATCATGAAGGCAAAAAAAGCGGTACTTAAAGCGATGCAATACAACAAAGAGGAGCGAGGATTCACTTTTGTAGAATTTGTATCCACCTGTCCCACGAATTGGGGATTTGATGCACTGGAAGCCAGGGACTGGGCACGTGAGAAAATGTTGCCATATTTTAAGGTGCAGAATTTTCGTGATAAAGGGATAGAGGAGGTATAGAATGAAGGCTGAAATGATATGTGCAGGATTTGGTGGACAGGGAGCTTTGACGATTGGAAAATTTATTGTGAAAGCTGGAATGGATGAAGGGAAAAATGTATCATGGCTGCCATCTTATGGTCCAGAGATGCGAGGTGGAACTGCCAATGTGGCGGCAGTTGTTTCCGATAAGCCTGTAGGTTCTCCGGTGATTTCTCATCCTGATATTGTGGTAGCTCTCAATCAGCCTTCCATAGATAAGTTTTGCCCGATGCTCAAACCGGGTGGACTCTTGATTTATAACGAGGATATGTGTCCTCATGGAACAGACCGAGATGATATTACGATTATAAGTGCGCCGATGACTTCAATAGCGAAGGAGATAGGCAATCTTAAAGTGGCAAACATGGTAGCAATTGGCATGATCATAGGCAAAACGGGGCTGGTAAAAAAAGAGACCATGCTATCTGCTATAGAGCCCCTTAAGAAAAAAGCACCGGATTTGTATGCTTTAAATTTAACAGCCATAGATAAGGGTTGTGAAATCGGGGAAAAATAATTAATTGATATTTGGGGGTAGTTATAGCAGGAGCTTATACTACCCCTGAAAGAAAGGAGGAGTAATGAAAAGAATAATTCACTTTACTTTCGTAGTGATAGCGTTGATAATTTTAGCCGGTTGTGCTTCAACCGGTCCACAGGTGACGCGGTTGAGTGACGATGAGATTCCTGATCTATCAGGAAGATGGAATGCCAATGACAGTAGAGACGTATCCAGGCAGATGATCATGAGTATGCTGTCATCCCCCTGGTTAACAAGTTTTCATTCAAATGAAGATAGACCTCCCCGCATCATCTTAGGCAGAATAGAAAATCTATCCAGTGAGCATATAGAGACGGGTGTTTTTATGAAAGACATAGAGCGTGAGATCACTAATAGTGGCAAAGCCAGATTTGTATCATCGAGTGATGATCGTCGGATGCTGCGTGAAGAGCGCTTAGATCAGCAGGGCTATGCTTCAGATGAGACCGTGAAGGCACTGGCGATGGAAAGTGCCGCAGATTTCATGCTGATGGGGAGCATTAAATCTATGCGTGACGCAGTAGGTGGAAAAGAGGTCATGGTTTATCAGGTGGATTTGGAATTGGTAAATATAGAAACCAATGAAAAGGTCTGGTTAGAGACATTGCCGAAAAATAAGATGATCTATCGTAAGAAAGCCAGATTTTGACCATGAAACATTGTTCTGTCTGCTTATCAGTATTTCTGGCAGTTTTATTTATAGTAGGCTGCTCGTATGTATCTACTAATAATAAATTTTTTGAGGAAACATCCCTGAAAGCCTATAATGGCAATTATCAAGGAGCAATAGCATCGGTAACGGGAGCTAAAGAAAGTATCTACAAATTCAAAGACCGGGTGATGTATTACCTTGATCTGGGGATGCTTTACCACTATAGTGGCGATTATGCCAAAAGCAATGAGATGCTTACTGCGGCAGAGGAAGCAATTTATGAGCTTTTTACAAAAAGTGTTTCCAAAGCGGCTTTATCTCTTCTTTTAAATGATAATACGCTGGATTACGGGGGTGAAGATTACGAAGATATTTACCTTAATGTATTTAAGGCACTCAATTACATCAAGCTAAAAGATAGCGATGCAGCATTTGTGGAAGTGAGAAAAGTAAATGACAAACTGGCGGAACTGGAAGACAAATATTCCGATCTCAGTAAGAAGATGAATTCATCTAAGGATGCAGCGATAACCTTAAAGCCTGGAGACACCAAATTTCATAATTCTGCCTTAGCTCGTTATATCAGTCTTTTATTGTATAGAGATAAAAAGCGGTGGGATGATGTCCGCATAGATTCTGAGAAGTTTGCCGAAGCCTGGCTAATGCAATCGGGTGTGTATAATTTTGCCAGACCTGATCTATCTGAGAGCTTAGACAGGGCTGCTGAGGGGAGATTAAATATCCTTAGCTTCACGGGTAGATCACCGGCAAAAAGAGCTCGGACTCTCTGGATACGCACATTTAAGGATCACATATTTATTGGTACCAGCCGTGAAAGCCTTTCTGGAGAAAAAGTGACAAATTATCTGGATATGTATTACTGGAAAGATATACCCGATAATCTCTTTTTTAAATTTCAATTTCCTGTGATGGAAAGTCGCAAATCTGAGGTGTACAGCATAAAAGTGCAAATAGACGGCAAGGTCTATGAGCCGGCATTAGTGGAAAGTATCGATAATGTGGCAACTTCTACCTTTGAGATAAAAAAGGATATGATTTATCTGAAAACCATAATCAGGACAGTAACAAAGGGATTACTATCCAAGCAGGGAAAAGATAAGATAGATGAGCAGGTAGGAGATGAGTTTTTATCTTCGCTTTTAAATCTGGGGGCAGATCTGGCAATATCCGCAACTGAGCAGGCAGATTTAAGGGTATCACATTATTTTCCCAAACTTGCCCATATCAGCGAAATCCATCTAACACCTGGGCCTCACGACGTAAATATAAGTTATTATAATAAGTATGGCAATATAATATATAAAGAAGATCTTGGTATAATAAACATAGAAAAAGACCGCCTGAATCTGGTGGAATCTTTCTGTTTGCAATAGAGGTGAATTATGAAAAGAATATTGATATTATTTATCCTTGTGACATTTCTGGCTGCGTGCAGTGGAAATAAAGGATTAGTAAGGGGGGCAAGACCTGCCTGGCTGGATAATGCGGAGATAAGATATCCGGGTAACACCTATATATCTGCCGTAGGCAGCGGTTTTTCTCGTGCTGATGCTGAGAAAGATGCAGCAGCAAGGTTATCGCGTATTTTCCGCACAGAAATTCAGGCAACTGAAAGCATGCAAAAGAGATATGAAGAACTCACGCGGGGTAAAGAGAGCTTTATTGAAGATTTTGCCGCTTCCGAAAAGAATGTTACTCTAAGTTCGCGGGAATCTCTTATCAACCTTCAATATGGTGAATCATATACCGATAATAACGCCAGAGTGCATATCCTGGCTTATATGAACCGTTTTGAGACCGGCAGTATATATGAAGAAATGATAACAGCCAATGACAAGCAAGTACTTTATTATTTGGAAAAGAGCCAGGGATATAGTGATCCTCTTGATAAATATGCCTATAGTGGAGCAGCAATTGCCATAGCTGAGCGTAAACAGGATTTTTTGCGACAATATCGCATAATTTCACCGGAAATGAGCTCGATGTATGAACCGCCTTATGACATGACAGATTTGAAGAATCTACATATAAAAAATGCCCGTAAGATTACTTTTACCATAGATATCAAAGGTGATGATGCAGGTAGAGTGAATAATATCCTCAATCGCCTGATTACTTCGGAGGGGTTTCAAACTGCTTCTGATGGCGGGTATATAATAATGGCTGGTTCAATAAACATGAATCCCACAGATTTGGCAAGAGCAGACGGTACAGTGTTTTACCGTTGGGAATTAAATCTGGAACTTAAAAAACCTGATGGCTTGACCATTTTAAGCTTAAATCCTTCCGGCAGGTCTGGCTCTATATCGGATGAAGAAGCGAAGTCACGTGCTTATATAGACATAGAAAAGAGCCTTGATAAAAATCTCTTAAAAAATATTAATGCCTGGTTTGATAATATTGTAATATCCGGCAAATAATTATATTCAGCAGCAGTCTCTGATCCCTAATACTACACATTATATAATTATTTTTAGGCATCGATGATCTCTCGAAGGTCTCTAACTGCCTGACTGAGTCCTGAGAAGATGGATCGAGCTACAAATGCGTAGCCAATGCGAAACTCATTGATTTCTTTAATTGCAGCCAGGTCTCTTATATTTTTGTAATCCAAGCCATGTCCTACGGCACAATGCAATTTTGCTTCATGAACAAATTCGGCAGATTTTCTAATATTATTTAGTTCTTTATTTTTTTCTGCAAGAGAAGTGATCATGGTATAATTTCCGATGCAAATCTCTATAGCCTGAATATCTAATTTAAGAGCTTGCTTAATCTGCAGGGGGTCTGGTTCTATCAGCAGGCAGATTCGGGTGCCATTTTCCCTGAGTCCGGCAATAGTGTCCTGCAGGTTTCTATTAAGTTTTAAGCCGGACTGCATGAGATTACCTTCCTGAAAGGCAGGAATAATAGTATAAAGATCGGGTTGGTATTTCTGGGCTAAAGTGAGGCAATCCTGCCTGTTTGGTATTTCCAGGTTCAATTCGGTCTGTACGATTTGTCTCAGAAGTTTGATATCGCGGGGTTGCACGGAGACCTGTTCGGTTCTAAGCCGTACAGATATACCATCAGCGCCATTAAGTTCGCAAATAACAGCCGCTGCTACAGGGTCTGGCTCCAGAGAATTCCTCAATTGCCTGAGACCTGCAATCCGATCTAATTTAATATTCAATTTACGCATATTTAGACACTCCTTAAGCGGAATAAAAATCTATGTAGCTATTATCTGTAAAGTCAAAAAGATTAAATTTAATATTTCTCAAGAAACTGCCTGTAATCAGTTTTTGGCAAGTTACCGGCGCTATGTAGTTAAGTGATATGAGCTTAGAGGGACTAGGTGTTATCGGATTGAATATATTCAATATGAGCTTTCTCTCTTAATTCATTCAGATATTTTTCCACGTTCAATTCCTGCATAATATCTTTGTGATAATCACTCAAAAAATCTCGCACTTCATCAAATTTCAGCAACTTTGAAGGTATAATTTCGGTTACCAGTAAAATATGGTGACCATATTCGGTATTGATCACATCACTAATTTCACCAGTTTTTAATTTAAAGGCAACTTCATCGAGTTCGGGAATAAGTTCACCAGGCAGAAGATAGCCCAGATCGCCATTTTGGATGGAGCTTGGGCAACTTGAGGCAAAAGAAACGTATTTATAAAAATCTTCGGGAGAGAGAATCTCTTTTCGCAGCTCTTGGGCGCATGCACGGGATTCTTCGCTGTTTCCTTCAATCAAGATGTGGCTTAATCTGATTTTTTTATCAGTGGTAAATAATTCACTATTTGTTTCGTAGAATATCTTAAGTTTTTCCTCGCAGGAATCATCTTTACACTCAAATTTGCCAGCTAGAAATTTACCCACCCTCACGTGCATCTCGAGTCTTTCTCTCAGTTCTGCTTCGGTTATCTCAACTTCTTTAAGCTTGGAGAAATAATTTTCTTTATCACTGAAATATGAGAGAAAGCTAACGAGTGCTTCGTCAACCTCATTTTCCTGCACAAAAACACCGTCTTTTTCAGATTGTTGCAGGATAATAGCAGCATCAATCAAGTTCCTGAGAGCCCTTTTGTATAAGCTATCCTGATCAAGGTTCTTGTACTTCAGGCTTATAAAATCTTTTTCTCTTCGCAATTGCTCTTTAGTGATCCTTACACCGTTTACTATAGCTACCAATTTTCACTCCTTTAACTTAGAAATTTACTAATATTATCTCTTAACGTTGATAAGTTAAGGTCATTCATGGTCAATGTCAAATTGAATTCCTGCTTTCTATACCAGGTTAATTGTCTTTTTGCATAATTTCGGGTATGTTGTTTGGCAATATCGATTGCCTCCATATAAGAAATCACTCCATCAAGCCAGGGATAAAACTCTCTATAGCCGACAGTTATCATACCTGGATCATTTTGTTTGTAGCCCCTATCCAAAAGAGATCTGATTTCTCCAATCAATCCCATATTCAGCATTTCATCAATTCGGGTTGAGATTTTATTATAGATAAATTCTCTATCAGCGGTCAATAAAATATTCAAGCAATCATAATTTGGATTAGATATCGTTTCCTGCCAGTATGAGGAAAGAGGTTTTCCACTGCTTTCATAGACTTCGAGGGCTCTCTGTTGGCGGTGCAGATCATTTTTCTCGATACGCAAAGCAGAAACAGGATCTACCTTCTGCAGATAATTATAGATAGTAGCATGATCGGATTTATGGATAAATTCTGCAATTTTTTGCTGAGCTTTTTTAGTGACCGGTGGGACAGGTGCCAGTCCTTTGATGAGTGAATTGATATAGAATCCGGTGCCGCCTGCAATAAAAATCGGTTTATTACGTTGGTGGATTTCTCTAATGCAGTTAGCGGCATCTCTGCGAAATTGTCCGGCGCTGTATTTTTGATCCGGATTGATAATATCTATCAGATGATAGCTGTAATTTCTGAGAGTATTCTTATCAGGTTTGGCAGTTCCGATATCCAGGTAGCGATAGACTTGTCGTGAATCAGCGGAGATGATTTCAGCGTCAAATTCTGCCGCCATCTCTTCTGCTATAGAGCTTTTACCAATTCCTGTAGCTCCTTGAAAAATTACCAGTTTAACCTTTTCCATCAGCTTTCAATGCGTTTAAATCTTTTTTCAAATTCAGTTACAGTTAATTTTATGATAGCCGGTCTTCCATGTGGACAAAAGAAAGGCACTTCGCAGGCAAAGAGATCATTGATAAGCGAAAGCATCTCGCGGCGTGACAATTTTTTTCCGGCTTTGATTGCTGATTTGCAGGCTACAGACTTAGACATACTGTCTCTAAAATCCTGGGTTTCTGAGAGTTCATCAGATAGATGCCTTATAATATCCAGGAACACCTCTCCCCCATCCCAGTTCTCTAATTCTGCCGGGATTTCATCTATCACAATAGAATTATTGCTGAAAGTTTTAATTTTAAAACCAACTTTTTCAAATTCTGAGATGTTTTCTTCTACAAGCTGAGGGACAGTAGTCTTCATATATGGTGGTAGTTCCAGAACAAGCGGAAAGAGAAGTTTTTGGCTTTGGGCAGGGGCACCATGAAGTCTCTGGATAATTTTTTCATAAACCACCCGTTCGTGCGCGGCATGCTGGTCTATCACGAGCACGCCATCTTCAGTTTGAACAAATATATAGCTTTGGTGCAATTGCCAGGGGTTAACGATTTCCTCTTCGCGGGGCAAAAGGTCTCTGCGGTTACGCACAATGCTTTCATCCTGCATCTCATGCAATAGTTTTTCATCATCAGTTCTTTCGCCTTTAAAAAGATCAGGCTGATACACATCCTGAAGATCTTTTCGCAGGTCTTCATAGCGTTTTTTATCTGTTTTTTTACTAAAAATCCTGTTCTCAAAATCGTCAAACCCGCCTTCTTCGGAGGTTGTCTGGCGAAGGCGTCTTTTAATTTCGCTGTATTTTGCTTCTTCATAAGCCAGGAGTTTGCTTGTGAGCACGCTTTTAATAAATTGATGAACGATCTGAGGGTCTCGAAACCTGATTTCCAGTTTGGCAGGATGAACGTTGTAATCCACTGATGAGGGGTCTATTTCCAGAAACAGGATATAGGGAGGTAATTTTCCCTGCTGGAACATACGGAATTTTTTTATGAAGGGGTCATAAGCACTATTAATGCTGTGGGTAACAATCCGGTCTTTGATATATCTGCCATTCACAAAAACGTAGTGTTGATCATAGATAGCTTCCTGTTCTTCCAGTCCGCTGATATAACCATATAGATGTAAACCATTGCGGCTTTCATCCACCTTCATTCTATTACTACTAAAAAATCGTTTACCTAATACCAGCTTAATGCGGGATTCCTGGTTTTTCACGCCCGGGTAGTTTAATTTTTCATTATCATTAACAATAAGCCTGATAGATAATTCATAATGAACTATTGATTGATAATGGATATACTGCAGAATGTGCCTGAATTCCACAGGGTCAGTTTTCAGGAACTTCTTTCTGGCAGGGATATTTGAGAATAGCTGCCTTACTTCGACCGAAGTTCCGGGATTGGCGGAGACTTTGCAGACGTTAGAGAGCTTTCCTCCTTTAAATTCCACTTGCGTTGCCAGTTCTGAATCTCTATCGCGGGTTGTCATGACCAGATGACTTACCGAAGCAATACTGGGTAGTGCTTCTCCTCGGAATCCAAGGGTCTGGATGCTGAAGATATCTCCCACAGTTCTAATTTTGCTGGTGGCATGACGTTCAAAAGCCGTTAAGGCATCATCCTCAGTCATTCCTATGCCGTTATCAATAATTTTTATAAGTTTTTTCCCGCCATTCTCGATGAATATACAGATTTCGGTGGCACCCGAATCTATGGCATTTTCCACTAATTCTTTTACAACCGAAGCAGGTCTTTCTATCACTTCACCGGCTGCAATTCTATTACTAACTTCTTCAGATAAAATCCGGATTTTTCCCATAAATATCTATTCTCCTTCCAGAGACTGCATTTTGAATTCCCAGCTATGCTCTGCCCCGCTGAGAGTCAACTTGTAATTATAGATAACCGCATTTTCGTGCAGATCAATATTTACTTCCTCAATTTCACCCCAGTGCCAGCCTTCTTGAGGACAATCGGGATATTCTTCTATATAAGAGCCCTCGCCTAATAAAGCTGCTGTATAGATCCTTTCCACTTTGCCGACAGCGAGATTAATCTTCTGTTGGGCAGATTCTTCTGTATAACTTCTGGTTAACAACCTGTAATCAACAGGCTTCATACCCAGCCATACGCCAGAAATTTTGTGATCTAAATCAGTCTGCACAACCATATTGGTGATAGAGAGAAGACCATGGGCAAATTCTATCTGGACGTCAAATCCCCGCCAGATATTGCCATCCGGGGTTTTTATTCGTTTAATGCGGTTAACCAGATAGAGATTTTTTAGATTTAATTGCTTCAGTAGTGCCGTGAAATTATTTATGGCAGCATAATCACTAAAGATAGTGGAATCTACTACGGTTTGCCATTCCAGGCAATTTATAAGGCTTTGCAGATTGGAGTTAATCAGGTGTTTATCATTCTCATCTTCAGGCAGGAGTACTTTTATACTATTCCAATCTGCCTCATCAAATATGATTTCTCTTAGTGGAATGGTTCGATATGCTTCATATCCAGCCATACCGGTAATAGCCCCGAGTCTTTCTACTTCATCTCCCCAGACACCGGTAGCTTTGTCCTGAATATCTATTTGCAGCGTGATATTATTAATAAATTCATAATCAAAACCGAATAAATCTGCCTGAACATATCTTTCAGATAAGGAATAGAATTTATATTCATCACCAGCCAAAATTCCAATCCTGAGATCATTGACGGGTCTCCTATTATAGAGCATCTGTAAAATCAATCTTCTATTACCATTGGAATATGAATTTCCCACAACTTTTACCTTTAAATCTTCGACTACAAGGGCAATATTTTTGATCAATTGCTCATTATTCCAAGCCTGGTCATCAATCTCGACAATTTGTCCAGCCAGAAGGTCTATTTCTACAAGAGCCCAGTAGAAATATCTGAAAAAAAGTCCGAGTTTATTCTGTTCCAGAGCTTCTTCTCCTCGCCTGATCAATTGATAAATCTCTTTATACTTAGTTTCATAAATATCTTGCATTGTGTATTTATCTATATAAATCAGTACCTGGTATTTATCTTTTCCGGGTTTTTCTAAGATGGTGAGATAATCAATGAAGCTATCCATCCAGACTCTCACCAGGCGTTGATACTGGTCACGTTTGCCATAGCTTAATTGTCCTGCTATCCCCAGATTGTTCAATTGCCAGGAACTGATAGACTGGGCAAGTTTCTCTTTTGCAGAATTTCTCACTTGTTCAAGCTCTATGCCCTCACTGAATCCGGTAATGAGGTCGGTTCTTTTCTTCAGTGTATCCATTCTGCTTACAGATTTAGCCTGCGAAACCGAGCAAGCTAAGACAGATATCAGCAAAAAAACAAAAATCTTTTTCATATATCCTTCCTGTTATAACCATAAGGCAGTATATGCTACCGGAGATATCAAGCAAAAACAACATTTCCTACTCACGGTCTTCATATCCCATCCCCCTAATCACACCTTTGTTTGGCAAGTAAAAAATTGAGGCTTTAGTCTGGCAATCGATTATTAATGAGGAGAAAAGATTTTAAGGGATAGATAGAGGCGGGGGTATCCGGTGCCCGGGAGAGAGAATTTGACGAGGGGGGCACTCAGGTAGAGCATATCAAATTGCTATCAATAAAGTCATTGGGTTCGCATCTGATATCAGGTAATAGCAAACCCAATGACAAGTGGCATCAATCTAACTTGTATAATTGATTAAGTCTTAGTGATCACAGAAGTTCTCGCTGCAATCGAGCTTATCCTCAAGGTAGTCACGAATCAGGTCATGTGGTGATTTGGCAGAGGCGCCGCAGATCACTTCAATATCATTCTGCTGAAAAATTGATTGTGCGTGCTGTCCCATACCACCGGCTATAATGAGATTTACGTTTCTTTCGGCAAGCCAGCGAGGGAGCAGTCCTGGTTGGTGAGGTGGTGAGTCGAGCACGGTTTCATCGAGAATTTTCTTTTTGTCATAATCGATATCAAAGATCAGGAAATTCTGACAGTGACCGAAGTGCATACTAAGTTTGCCGTCTACAACAGGCATTGCTATACGCATAATTTTTCTCCTATAAATCTTATTCAGATCATATTTTTAATCGTTTTTAATAAAAGGCAGTAAATTTGTCCAGATTGTTTTTATATTTTCTGCTGCCGGTGAATCTGGGATTTCTACTACTGCTTTGGCATTTTCCTGAGCCAGAGTTACATTTTTATCATAAACTATCCTACCCAGTGAAGTAACATTCATTTTGCCTGCCAGATTTTCAATGCGACTGGTCATCTGTGAATTGATATCCCATTTATTGACAATCAGCATAGTTTTTATACCGAAGTGATTTGTGAGCGAGAGAACTCTTTTCAAGTCATGTTCGCCGGATAGAGTGGGTTCGGTGACAATAATCACGAGTGAAGCTCCTGTTATAGAGGCAATAACCGGGCAACCGATTCCGGGAGGCCCATCGATGATAATAAGATTGTTTTTTTGATCAGAAGCAATTTTACGGGCATTTTCACGGATCAGACTCACCAGTTTACCGGAGTTTTCGGCGCCGGCGGACATTTTTGCGTGCACCATCTTTCCAATTTTTGTATCTGAGATAAACCATTTTCCGCAATTCCGCGGGGTGAATTCTATTGCTTTCACGGGGCAGAAATGCACACAAACCTTGCAGCCATCGCAGGCAAGTGGATCTATAGTATAAATATTTTTTGTAAAATTGTTCTGGCGGTTTACAGCTCCAAAGCGACAGATATCATAACATTTACCACAATTATGGCATTTCGCCTGGTCAATAAATGCCACGTGCCCAGAGATAAATTCATGAGAGACAGAATTGCGGGGAGAGAGCACCAGATGCAGATCGGCAGCATCCACATCGCAATCAGCCAGCACTGCATTATCTGCGAGGAGAGCAAAGGAAGCTGTCAGGCTGGTTTTTCCGGTTCCACCTTTTCCACTGATAATAACAATTTCATTCATATAGCACTTCCGAGAGGTTTTTTGTTTTCAATATTTTCTCTGATACCCGAGAGGATGTTTCGTAGAACTGGAATAAGTTCCGGCTTTGCTTGCAGGAGGTTATTACCATTAGAGCAGCTTTGCGCAATCTCACGTTCTTCCGGTATCTGCAGAAGTACGGGAATATCATTTTTCTCACAAAACTGAGTGATAATATTATCTCTGGCATTGATGCGGTTTACAATAACAGCGAAGGGGATTTTCATACTGCGTACAGTTTCTACAGCGAGCGAGAGATCGTGCCTGCCAAAGGGAGTGGGTTCAGTGATGAGGATCACAAAATCAGCATCAGAAACAACTTCTACGAAGGGGCAGGATGTACCGGGGGGAGCGTCCATAATTACAAGTTCTGCGTCACTGATCTGTTTTTTCACAGCTTTGATGAGTGGAATAGCTATAGCCTGTCCCACATCGAGCCTGCCGGTAACCAGCTTCAGATCACGGTGAGAAGATTTCTCTAATATCCCAATACGAAAGGCTTTTTCTGAGATAGCCTGAGCAGGACATATCATGGTGCAGCCACCACAGCTATGGCAGAGATCATGAAAAATCAGAGGAGTAGAATTGATCGAGATAATTGCATTGAACTGGCAAATCTGGCTGCATAAACCATTATTATCGCATATGTTTTCATCGACTATGGGTTTAAGAACCTCAACAACAGATTCCGTTTTATCGTTAAGATTAAGAAACAAATGGCAATTGGGTTCTTCTACGTCACAATCCAGCAACTGAGCGGTTCCTGGTGCTGCGAGAGCAAGAGCAACCGAAAGGGTGGTTTTGCCTGTGCCGCCTTTACCTGAAGCTACAGCAATTTTCATGTATAATCCTTTGTTAGTTAGTTAGATGAAGTAATAACCCAGTCGCCAATATTGCCTTGCAAATCTCGGGCAATGATCTGGCATTTTATCTGAGTAAGGAAAAAGATATTTTTTTTCACATCGCAGAGCGTCTCATAATTAGCCTGACCCTTTGCGATGATCAAATCCGCATTATCAAATTCATTCAAAAATTCTTGTGAGCAGATTGAAAGCACTGTCCCTGCTGAATCTGTGCCATTAGTGATTATAGTGCCAAGTTTATCTATACCTGCTATCAGGGCATCAGAAATGAGGGCGTCATTAATAACTGGAGAGCTTTTAACGGCGTAAACAATTTTGCGGGGAAGCAATTGCTCTATTAATAGGGAATCGAAGATAGTTTCCCCGGCATTGTCTGCGAGGTAGAGAATTTTATCAGCTTTTTCTAAAGCAGATCGTAATCTTTCCATTTGCTGGGGATCGATATATTTTTTAGTAGCATCATCGAGGCATTTTTGAAAGCGGTTATCGTCCCAGCCGTTATAAATAGCAAAGTCCAGAATATTTCCGGCGATAGCAAATTTTACAGCCTGCTGAAGAGGATTATCTGCTTTGAGAATTTGATCTCGTGATTGTGACATAACCTTAAGCGCAGTGTTATTTGCTTTAGACTTTATTTCGCTATAGGGGTCAGTATTTTGGGTCTCTTTTCTGATGAGAGCATGGATTTCTCTTCCAATCATAGCTGGTGGCTGGTTATAATCAATTTTTGCCGCAAGAGAAAGGGCATGCCGTAGAACACTTTCAGCCAAGGCATCATCAGCAGATATTTGCCTTACAGCTTGAATTGCTTGTCTCATCTGGCAAGGTATGCAATCAAGGAAAGTTTTCATATCACAGCCAGTGCGAGCTAGTATTTGCAGAATTTGCTTCCGGGAGTTCGCCATTTTTATATTGGTTTATGGCATCCTGGATAGAGGAAGCTGAAGTATTATATATTTTTATACCGGCGGCTTTAAGGACGCTGAATGCTTTGGGTCCGCAATTACCTGTGATAAGTGCGTGAACGCCAAGAGAAGCTACATTTTGGGCAGCTTGTACTCCGGCACCCTGAGCAGCCTGCAAATTTTGGGCATTACTTACAATTGTGAAGCTGTCATTATCGAGGTCATAGACCAAAAATTGAGCAGCCCTTCCAAAGCGGTTATCTACCGGATCGTTCAACGTAAGTCCTGAGGCAGTTATTGCAATTTTCATAATTTCATTTTCTCCTTTTTTTGATATAATAACGGGAGCGGAAAAATCCGCTCCCAAAAAATTCAGGCTATTTGTTATTTTTGGCAGAAATAAGCTGTTCTATTCTTTGTGAAATACTTTCGAGCTGATTCTGCAACCAGGATTGCTGCTGCCTGAGAGCGTCTTCTTCCTGGACGTTAGTGGATGGAGCATTGTAGCCGGCACCTCCAATAAAATTGCGACCAAAGCCACGATTTCCAAAAAATCTGCCTAAGCCTCTACCCCACCTTGGAGCAGGTTGCTCATTTCCGGCACAGTAACCTGCACCGCGTCCTGTCATAGGTCCTTGACCATTAGGTCCACTTCTGTCGAAATTCGGCATAATATCACCTCCTTGTGAATTTATTTTTATCAATATTGCCACGTTTACCAAGCCGGTTACCATACCCCTTTTCATGACAAAATCCTCGCCTTCTGCAACCTGGCATAAAGCTCTGATCCTGCAATTCGCCTGATATCCAGTTATGGATAATGGTATCCACTTCACCATTGACAAACGGGATCACCATCACGGCCTGCATCTCTGCTTTATTTTGTAAATAACGTGAGATAGCTCCGCAAATTACTATCTGCACTTTGGCTTCTATGAGCTGATCTATCTTGCCTTCGGGAGAAGATGGCTTAAGTATCAGTTCAGATGAAGACTCAATCACGCCGTCTTCCAAACTTATCAATCTGAAGTGCAGAGCCTCGTCAAAAACCGGCGAAACTCTCTTGTTCCATTCAGGTACGGCTAAAAGCATAAAAACTCCTAATCAACTATTGCAGCCAGTTATTGGCAGCACTTTATCAGGATGCAGAAATCGAGCCAAAGAAGATAAAAAAACTTAAAGTATTATATTGCAGTTAGATGAATTATATAAACCAAAGTTCCGCAATTGCTATATGGTGGCAAAATAAATACGTTCACTCCTTCACGGTTGCAATTATGCTACCTTGGGGGCTTGTGTCTGGAATTTGGAAGTGAGATATTCAAGTTTTTAATTTTTCTATAGAGAGTAGTTTTATGGATTCCCAGTTCACGGGCTGCGGCATTGCGGTTAAAGTCATTTTTGGTCAGGGAAGCAATGATCAATTGCTTTTCGTTAATCTGGTTAAGAGCTTTAATTGAATCAATATTTTGATCAGTGTTGTGGCAGTCGAATTGTTCCGGCAGGTGAGAGATATCTATCTCGTCGGTCCTGCAAAGGACAAAGGCACGTTCTACAACGTTTTCTAGTTCTCTGATATTTCCCTGCCAGTTATGAGCCATAAGGGCATTCATAGCAGAGGGTGTTACAGAAGCTATATTTTTATTCTGAAGTTTATTGAAGCGAGAGATAAAGTGTTCTACGAGTAGTGGGATATCTTCTTTTCTTTCTCGCAGAGGTGGCAATTTGATATTAATGACGTTTATTCTATAGAAGAGGTCTTGTCTGAACAGATTATTTTTCACGAGTTCTAAGAGGTCTTTATTAGTAGCGGTAATAAAACGGGCAGAGGTAAATTCTGATTTAACGCTGCCAAGTGGTTGGAAGGAACGGTCATTCATGACTCTGAGCAATTTAGCCTGTAAAGCAGGAGAGATATCGCCGATTTCATCGAGGAAGAGAGTACCTTTATCAGCCAGAGTGAATCTGCCGGGTTTATCTTGATCAGCGCCTGTAAAGGCACCTTTTTTATAGCCGAAGAGTTCGGATTCCAGGAGAGTATCGGGCAGGGCAGCACAATTAATGCTAATGAAGGGCTCATTTTTTCTGGGGCTCATGTTATGTACAGCTTTGGCGAGCAGTTCTTTTCCGGTACCTGTTTCACCTTGCAGTAATAAGGTGGAATTGCTGTCAGCGACTACAGGGATAATCTGAAATACTTCTTTCATAGCAGAGCTGCGGGATATAAGATCGCCAATACGGTATTTCATACTCAATTCCTGTCTGAGTATCTGGATTTCTCTTAGATCGCGAAAAGTTTCGGCTCCACCGCAGATATTTCCGTTTTTATCACGCAGAACCGCGGTGGAGACGCTTACGGGGATTTTTTCACCTTTTGCACTAATGATATAGCAGGATTTATTTATAACCGGTTTTTTATCTTCGAGAGTTTTTCTAAGGGGGCAATGATTTTCACAGAGGCTGGAACGGAATACATCGGAGCAAAAATTACCCAGAGCTTCTGCGCGAGGTATAGCTGTTATCATTTCGGCGGCGTGATTGAAGGAAGTGATTTTCCAATTACTATCAACAGTGAAGACGCCATCTGAAATACTTTCCAGAATAGAGCTATAGCTCACTTCCGGCAGTTTTTTCTGATCGAGAGTATTTTTTGTCATAATCTACTCCGTGAGCATAAGAAAACAGCCTTTGCGGAGCAAAGGCTGTTTATAGGGGCACAGCCGAAACTTATTCTTCGGCAAGTTTTTTGAACTTATTGTATCTTTTGATCACATAGTCCTTAAAGAGAGCAACGTATTTATCTGAGTTTTCCGGGAAAGTGGTTTTCAGGCTGGAATAGCGTTTTTCGCCTTTCAGGAAATCAGCAACGTCGATTTTTATTTCGGGACTTTCGAATATAAATGGGTTTTTGCCTTCATCTATCCGTCTGGGATCATAGCGATAGAGCAGCCAATAGCCTGCATCAACGGCTTTTTTCTCTTCTTTCTGGCTCATACTCATATTTATGCCGTGATTAATGCAGGGTGAATAGGCAATTATGATAGAGGGTCCTTCATATTCTTCAGCTTCTCTAAGAGCTTTCATAAATTGGTTTTTATTAGCGCCCATGGCACAGGAAGCCACATAAACGTAGCCATATTCCATGATCATCTTACCAAGTTCTTTTTTGACTGTGGGTTTGCCTGATTCTGCAAATTTTGCCACAGCTCCGAGTGGTGAAGATTTGGATGCCTGACCACCGGTATTAGAATAAACCTCGGTATCCAGGACGAGAATATTGATATTTCTACCAGAGGCGAGTACGTGGTCGACGCCGCCGTAGCCGATATCATAAGCCCAGCCATCGCCTCCGAAAGCCCAGATAGATTTATCTACGAGGAAGTTTTTGAGTTCGTAGATTTTCTTCAGGATTGCTTCTGTATCTGGAGAAGCAGATTTAATTGCTGCCGGCAGTAACTTTTTGATATCAGCAGCATTATCTTTTGCCTGATCATCTACAGATTTCCAATTATCAAGAGACCAGGTTAGCTTTTCTGACAGTTCACTGGAAGTGCCAAGTTCAAGAACTTGAGATATCTTAGTTTTTAGTTGCTTGCGATTAGCATCTACAGCGAGTCTCATGCCCATGGCATATTCTGCGTTGTCTTCAAAGAGAGAATTTGCCCAGGCGGGACCAAGGCCATTCTTATTATGACAATAAGGAATAGTTGGGAAAGTGCCGCCATAAATTGAAGAACAACCTGTAGCATTTCCAATGAGCATACGATCACCGTATAGCTGAGTGACAAGGCGAACGTAGGGCGTTTCACCGCAGCCTGCACAGGCACCTGAGAATTCAAAGAGAGGCTGTTTGAACTGGCTGCCTTTAACGGTATATTGGTCTGAGACTTTGGATAGAACATCATTTGGCAGATTATCAAAGAATTCCGCATTAATAGTTTCGCCCCTGTCGCGTTCTTCCTGGATAGGCTTCATAACGAGGGCTTGCACGGGGCATTCATTAACGCACACGCTGCAACCCTGGCAATCTTCGGGATACACCTGGATTTTAAATTTCATGCCTTCGTCTTTGGATTTGGCATCGAGGGTAACAAAATTTTCCGGTGCATCTTTGAGGTTAAGGGGGTCAATTAGTTTTGCGCGAATGGCAGCATGGGGGCACACGAATGAGCACTGGTTACACTGGATACACTTTTCGGGGATCCACTGCGGCACAAATGGGGCCACGCCGCGTTTTTCCAATCTGCTGGTAGCAGAAGGGATATAACCATCATACGGCATGTGCGAAACCGGGATTTCGTCACCTTTTTCACGCATGATCTTTTCAATCACGTTGCGGGTGAATTCATCTGCATCATCAGGCACAAGCTTGTGCATATCCATAGCCTTGCAACCACATTCGGCAGGCAATTCTATTTTTTGAATACTTTCTTTGGTTCTATCTACAGCCAGCAGGTTCATCTCAATAACTTTATCCCCTTTTTTGGCAAATGTTTTATGGATGAAGTTCTTGATCATTTTAATAGCAGTATCTTCCGGCAGAATACCTGAGATGAGGAAATAGGCAGTTTGCATAACAGAATTGATTTTTGTACCCAGACCAACTTCCTGAGCTATTTTGAGAGCATTGACATTATAGACCTTAATTTTTTTATCGATGATCTCACGTTGCATATCGGCAGTGAGATTATCAAAAACTTCATCGGCAGACCAGATGGAATTCAGCAGAAAAACGCCATTTTCCTTGATACCTTCCAGAAGGTCGTACCTGCCGATGTAAGCCTGATTGTGGCAGGCAATAAAATCAGCGGCTACAACTGTATATTCGCTTTGAATAGGGGCTTTACCAAATCGCAGGTGTGAACGGGTTACGCCACCGGATTTTTTGGAATCATACTGGAAATAGCCCTGACAATACATATCGGTGCCGTCGCCAATGATCTTGATGGAGTTTTTATTTGCTCCCACCGTACCGTCGGAACCGAGCCCCCAGAATTTACAGGAAATAGTACCTTCCGGGATAGTGGGCAGGTTTTCTCCAACCGGAATAGACCTGTGTGAGACATCATCATTAATTCCCACAGTGAAGCCATGGAAGCCATCATTTTCAAGGTGATCATAAACGGCTTTCACCATGGCAGGTGTAAATTCTTTTGAAGATAAGCCATATCTTCCACCAATAATAATAAGGTCTTTTCTATCTTTAAGTGCTGCTACGGTATCAAGGTAGAGGGGTTCTCCCAGAGAGCCCGGCTCTTTTGTGCGGTCAAGGACTACGATTTTCTTCACGGATTCAGGAATAGCTGCTGTGAAATCTTTTACTGAGAAGGGTCTATAGAGGTGGACAGAAAGGAGACCAAGTTTTTCGCCTTTATTATTAAGATAAGATATAGTTTCCTGAATAGTTTCGCAGCCGCTTCCCATAGCGATAATGATTTTATCCGCCTGGGGATCGCCATAATAATTAAAGAGATGATATTCTCGCCCGGTGAGATCGGAGACGGCTTTCATATATTCTTTAACAATATTGGGAGTTTCATCATAGAGTAGATTAGTGGTTTCTCTGCCTTGGAAATAGACATCGGGATTCTGAGCTCCCACTTTTACGCGGGGAGCATCCGGATTAAGAGCACGGCTGCGAAAATCTTCCACGTATTTCATATCTACCATTTCTTTCATGGTATCATAATCAATTATGTCTATTTTTTGTATTTCATGAGAATTGCGAAAGCCATCAAAGAAATTGAGAAAAGGTACCTGGGATTTGAGAGTAGAAAGATGAGAAACAACGCCAAGGTCCATGATTTCCTGCAGCGAAGAAGCAGCCATCAAAGCAAAGCCGGTATTCCTGGCGGACATTACGTCGGAGTGGTCACCAAAAATAGAAAGACTTTGAGCTGCGAGCGAGCGAGCAGAAACATGAAAAACCGTGGGCAGCATTTCGCCGGCAATTTTGTGCATGTTTGGCAGCATAAGCAATAAACCCTGCGAAGCCGTGAAAGTGGTAGTGAGAGCACCCGCAGTTAATGAGCCGTGAATTGCACCGGCAGCTCCAGCTTCAGACTGCATTTCCACAACATCTACCTTTTCACCAAATATATTTTTTCTATTATTGGCAGCCCAGGTATCAGCGTATTCCCCCATCGTAGAGGACGGGGTGATGGGATATATTGCAGCCACATCACTAAAGGCATAAGCAACATGAGCGGCTGCTTGATTTCCATCAACTGTAGCCTTTTTAAATACTTTGGTCATACAACCTCCTAAAAGAAATTATTTTATGTCAATTTTGATAATTTTAAGTTTCCGTCAACCTGAAAAGTTAGAAGTTGAGAAAAAAAAGATAAATCTTAGAATTCGGAAATTTTTTAAGCCAATTCGTCTATAAAACATTATTGATTTATGATGTCTTCCAGTCTGGGTGTAAAAAATTTAAAATATTGCTGATCGCTGTCATCATTTTCCCAGATCAATTTTTTTATATTATTTATTTCTGTATCGATAAGCACTTTTTCGAGTTCGGAAGCATGAGGTAAATAGTTTTCCAGAACGAACCAGGCTAGCATAAAATAGCCTTCATGAACCAGAAGCTGGGCAAGATTGGATACGATATCATACATATAGCTAAAATCGGGAAAGTATAGATAGAGTTTTAGCAGCGGGATCAAAGCTTTTGCCAAAAGGTCTTGAGCCTGATATCCAATGAACTGAATCACCAAAGCCTGCGGCATTTTAAGGCTGTCCTGCAGGGCTTCCGCTTTACCGGCAAAAGAAACAGCTTCAGAATATTTTTTCTGAAATATCTGATTAGTGGCAATTTTGAGATATAATTGATGATCCTGAATAGCAAAATCACCTTCGAGCAGACTTATATAGATATCGTTAGCTTCGGCAAAGAGAAAATTATCTTCATAGAGTTCTGCCAGAAGGATAATCATCTTGAAATAAAGGGTATTATCCTTAATATTAGATACAACTTCTACAACGATATCAATAGCGGTTCGGGGCTGGAGTTTTGGGACGATTTGTGCTAATTTATTAGCAGAGGCATAAAGCAGGCTGTCATTTTTTGAGACGGCAAAGACTTTGGCATAGCCCTGAGCAGCCGCCGGCAGATCATTCTGGAAATAATAGAGCGAAGCAGAGAGCCAGGCGACAGAATCTGCTTTATTTTCACTGAATTGTTGTGTTTCGATCACGTTTTTTGCTAATTCCAGTTCATTATGCCCCAGATAGTGCTTAAGCAGTTCAAAGGCATAGTCATCGGGAGTATTTTCTGATTGGGCGACAAGAGGAGCTATAAGCAGGCAGGCAAAAAATAAGAAGAATATCAATTTATTTTCTGGCATCATGATGTTCTGCGGCAAAAATTGCGGCACCGAGAGCACCGGTTATAAAGGGATTTGAGGGGACTTTTACGGGGACGCCGCATTCATTTTGCAAACAATTTACCATAGCACAATTGAGTGCTACGCCTCCGGTGAATACGATACTCGATTTTTTGGGGAAAGTGGCTATCATACCGGCAATGCGTGCAGCAATGGAGCGATGGACAGAATCGGCAATATCGGAGGCACTATTACCCTGGGCAATTAAACCGATCATTTCGGATTCTGCAAATACTACGCAGGTACTGCTGATATTGAGTTTTTTTATCACTTTCATAGCCAGATTTCCTAATTCTGCAATATCTACCTCCAGGATATCGGCAGCTTTTTCAAGGAACCTTCCAGTTCCAGCGGCACATCTGTCATTCATCACAAAATCCAGCACTTTGCCACCGGAGCCAATACAAATACCTTTAGAATCTTGACCTCCGATATCAATTATAATTTCTGCCTGCGGGAAAAAATAATTCACGCCTTTGGCATGACAACTAATTTCTGAGATTATTTTTCGGTTATCGCCAATCAGGTTTCTGCCATAGCCGGTAACGACTACCGGGATATGATTGATATTTATTACATTACACTGATTAAGGGCATTTCTAAGGAGAATATCAGCGGTTTTCAGGGGTGTTATACCCGTATTGATAACTTGAGAATAGATAATTTTATTATCCTCAAAAAGGACAATTTTGGAAGTTTTAGAGCCCGAATCAAGACCGCACGAAATCACCGGGCACCTCCTGCCGGTAACAGTAAAAGTAGAAGTAAAAAATTTAGTTTTAAAGAATCACTTATAAACATAATTACTTAAGTATCTGGATAAAAAAATTATCCTTATGTAAGAATTCACGAGCAACAGACTGAACTTCCTCTTTAGAGACTGCCAGAATCCTTTGGCGTCTGGTCAAATAATTTTCCATGCCCAGACCAAGTGCTATTTTTCGGCTGATTGAAGCGGCAATGGAGGATACGCTTTCTTCTTCTTGGAGTATTTCACCGATAATGTGATTTTTGATTTTAGTGAGCTCCAGATTTGAAATGCCTTCTGAGACTATCTGGCTGAAAAGCTGTTTTATCATCTTCAAACCGATAGCAGTATTATCTCTATCTACAACGGCAGCAGTGATATACATTCCGGTTTGCCTACCGGCAAAATATTCCATTTCCACAGAATAGGCAAGTCCATTTTTTTCACGCAATTCGTTGAACAGGCGGGAATTGGTATCACCACCCAGAATCTGGCAGAGAACGTTCATAGCCAAAGCTCTTTTTGTATCTTGAATTCCGGGAGCATAACCGCCAATAATAATTACGCCCTGGCTGGATTGCCTGTCAGAAATTTTATACCTGTTTATGGCAGGATAAACCTCATTAAAAGTAGGCATTTTGGCAGGATATGATATCTTATCTGCAAAATATTTATTTACCATTTCATCAACAGAGGAAAAATTAAGATCACCGGCGACAACAAGAGTAAGATTGTCCGGAGTATAAAAGGTCTGATGCCATTTTTTAAGGCGGGACAGCGAGAGATTAGCAAAATCCTTTCGTTTCCCTTCGCGGTTATAGAGATTGCTTTTGGAGCCAAAAATCTGCTTTCGCCATAACATCATAGCCTGTTGCTGCGGATAATCTTTGATGCGGTGCATCGAACTGAGAATGGAATTTTTTACATTCTGGAAATGTTCACGGGGAAATTCCGGCTGAAAGATCACATAAGAGAGCATTTCCAGAGCAAGCGGCAAATCTTCCTGGAAGCATTTGCATTTGATAGTGGTGATATCCATGAGGGGGCTCACACGTATCTGTATGCCATGCATGAGACAGAAATCCAGAAATTTGTCATAACTATGCAATCTATTGCCATAAAGCAACATAGCTCCTGTGAGGTAATTAGCACCCCGGAATCCTGGAGGTTCATAAAGCTGAGAGACCCTTATGGTGGCAGCAATACCAATTGTGGGTTTGCCAATTATTTTTTTATAGATTATGCTGGCACCGTTATCGAATTTCCTTTCCAGGTAGTCGACACGCTTCTGATCAAATCTTATAGTCTCTTTCTTCTGGAATAAAGAATAAATCAGGGAGGAATCAACATTTGCAGAACCTTTGTAGAAAATATTAATATGCTTCTCATCGAGCCATTTATCGAGGCATGATCTAATGTCCTGGCGTGAAATCTTTTTTAACCTACCGGGAAAACTATAATAATTTCTATAATCAGAATATATTTCTTCTGAGCCAAGATTAGAGGCATAAGATTCCATGTACTCCCGGGAAATGCGGAAAGAATTGAGGATTTCTGCCGTATGCTGCATCAATTGAACGGCGCTTATACCTCGGCATCTAAAATCATGCCAGCAATCCCGGAAGCCTTTGATAACCTCCAGGGGAGAAACTCCCTGCTTAGGAAAAAGCAGTAAAATGGTCACCCCGTCATGAATTCCGCTGATCCCGTTGACTTTAATATTATCTATAAGTTTTTTCTTTTTGAATAATTCATCGTAAAGATATGAATTTTTTTCCATAAAAAAGGCTTTATAAAGAACAGACAGGGCGATGGAATCAGGGTGATTCTCTGCTAAATCAGGCAAGGCAACCGCAATAACATCAGATTGAGATTTGTGTTTTACAGTAGTGAATTTGAATTGTTGAGGATGACCGCCAAACTGGGAAGGACGATCTCTTCTCGGCTTATTTTGCCAATCACCAAAAAAGCCGGATATCCACATATCAAGTTCACTTCTTTGATAATCACCGGCGATTACCAAGAAACTATTGCCTGGAAAGTAGTGGTCCGAAATAAATTTTCTAAGTTCCGCAGCAGTTGCCCTTTTAAGATTCTGACGATTGCCAATAATGGGATTCTTGTAAGGGTTATCCGTGAGATACAAGCCGGCAACAGTTTCGATAAAACTATCCTCCGGATCATTTTCGGCTTCCTTAAGCTCTTCAAAGATCACTTTACGCTCAGAGAGAAAATCTTTCTCGGTGAAATTGGCATGGATGATAAGATCGGAAAGCACTTGAAGTGCTTCTTTTATATATTCGCTGGAAATATCCAGATAGTAGCAAGTGCTGTCATATTCCGTATAGGCATTAATGGAACCTCCCAGAAAAGCAATTCTATCTATAATGTTACCTTCGGGATAATCGTGATGGCTTTTAAATACAAGGTGCTCGGAAAAATGTGAGAATCCCGCCTCATCACTGCTTTCCCAGGCTGAGCCCGTGAGAATATATAATTGGATACTAACTAAGGGATTAGAGTGATCGGGCGCATAAATTACTTTAAGTCCATTCTCTAAAATACTATGTTCTGCTTGTTTAATATTTTTCATATTTCTATAAAATTTTTGCTCCAGACGCCGGCGTAGGCGTTATGATCGTGGATAGATTCCTGATTTACGGTTTCAATTTTGAAACTATCTATTCTACTATCCGCTCTTAATTTCAAAGTGATATCACGCACGATATCTTCGGCAAAGTGCGGATTATTATAGGCATGTTCGGTGACAAATTTCTCATCTGATCTTTTTAGCAGAGGGAAAATCTGACAACTGGCAGAGGCTTCCACCATTTCAATTAATTCTTCCAGCCAGACAAATTCTCTGAGAGTTACCTGGATATTAACATATGATCTCTGATTATGAGCACCATATTCACTGATCTCTTTGGAGCAGGGGCACAATGTGGTGATAGGGACATTTACGCCAATCACCAGGGTGTAGTGATCACTAAGCGAAGCTTGAAAATGGCAGTTATAGGCAAGCAGAGATTTACTTTTACTCACTGGAGCCGTTTTTTCCATAAAGTAGGGAAAATCAATAACAATAAAGGAAGTTTGTGATCCCAGAGATTTTCGTAATTCAATAAGAAAGCTCTCAAGATTATCGATTAGGTCTTCCTTATGGTACTTATTAAGCACTTCCAGAAATCTGCTCATGTGAGTACCCCGTTCTTTATCCTGCAATTCCACATACATTGCTATATCTGCCACAGTCTGCTGCTGCAGATTAGCACGGTCTTCTACTACGATCGGATAGCAGATATTACGTACACCCACACGGTCTATAGTTACTTTTCGCTCATCTCGTTGACTTTGCACGTCAATATGCTCTTTCATTTTTCTCACTCCAGATAGTTTTTGGCATTACTGCTAAGGGTTCGCGTTAGATTATCCTGCTGATCATAGTGATATATAATAAGAGCAGCATCGAAAAAAGAATCAGCCAGTTTTACTGCCGCACTCACGGGCATCAGAAAAGCCGCTGTAGATAAGGCATCTGCAGTCTGAGCATCATCTGCTATAGCGGTAACGGACACGCAATTACGGGCTGGATATCCGGTATTGGCATCGATAATGTGATGATATCTGATACCATCAAGTTCAAAATATCTTTCGTAGTCCCCAGAGGTAACTACTGCTTTATCCGTTACTCTGAGCCGGTCTATAATTTCACCACGGGTTCTGCGAGGATGCTGGATACCTATCAAGATTTCACCCATGCCATAAGTTCTAATATCACCCCCCGCATTCACAAGAATTTTATCTACTCCGCAGTGAATGAGCCTTTTGATTATTCTGTCAATCACATAACCTTTGGCAATGCTGCCGAGATTGATCTTGCAGCCTGCAGGTTTGGATAATATATTGCTATCATATATGATATTTTCGAATCCTACAAAATTAAGGGCGGCGGCAATATCATCATCCTGGGGTACCACCTCAGATGAAATATCCCAGATATCGGTGAGGGCACCAATACTAAGATCATAGCTGCCGGAGCTTTCGCGGTAAAAATAATCTCCAGCTTTCAGTAATTCATAAAATTCCGGCTCTATATTGATCTTCTGATCTGAGGCAGCATTAATCCTGCTAAGCATACTGTCAATTTTATAGTAAGAAAATTTTTGCTCATAGGCAAAGGCTTCAGTAATCACACTATCAAGAATAGTCGATAAATCCGAATGTTTGCCGGAAATCTCGATCTGAAATACAGTATCCATGAGAAATTCATCAATTGCTGCAGTATGAAGCCTCACGCTTTGGTTCCACACCCCTATTCCAATAAGGATAAGGATAAACAGAACCTGTAAAATATAACTTTTCTTTTTTATACTCATAATAAACAAAATTTTCGGGTACAGATTATTTGTCAATTTTACAGCAAATAACCTTTGAGACTTTTCAAGTGAAAGTGATTATTGAAATGAAGATTGAGATGCTTTAGTAATGTCATAGTGATATTTCTGGCAGCCGAATCGGATATTTCCAGTGAATCCAAATATTTCCCAATAGAGGGAAGAATCTTCAGCAGTTTCTGCTCTTCGGTAGTAAAGCTTGCAGAAATCTGTTGCAGACCTGAGGTGCAATTTTGGCACAAAAAGCCCTGCAGGTCGGCATAATAAGACTCTATAATATCAAGTGCTCCGCCACAGGCTATGCAATGGGTGAAACTGGGTGAAATGCCATTGAGGGCAAAAAGCCTGATCAATAATCTCCAGAACAGGGCCAGGGAGTTCTTTTTTATATGCTGGGTGTAATTGAGAAAATTTTTTATTAGATCATAGAATAGATGAGCTTCATTTTTCTGTATCTCATGCTGAATAAATAATTCACAGCCAGCCTGGAGCACTTGAGTAGTTTGTAATTTATCACTGGCATAGGTCTGTATTAGTTCGGCAGTTTTCAGGATATGCCACTCTGAATTTTTTTTATTATGTAGAGAAAATTCCAGCTCAGCCATATTTTGCAATAAACCATAATTTGGACTGTCTGGCTTTCTTATACCTTTGGCAAGCAGTTTAATTTTACCCACTTCGGGAGTGATAATCTCGCAGATCAGGCTGGTTTCTCGAAAATATACTTTTTGCAGTACGATACCTTGATATACTTTATCAGCCAGGTAGCGCATCGGAATCTTTATCCTCTTTATTATATCCGTGGATAGCCAGGGCGATACAATAGAGAATTGCCATAGATAAAATCAAGAGCCAGGCAGGTACCATATCAGTGATCAGTATGTTTTTGATCAAAGGGATATTTTCACCCCATTGAGAGATAAGCACTGTCGATGAATTATGAAGAGCATGAGCGATCATAGGCACAAATATACTTTTGGTTTTCAGCAATAGGTAACCCAGCCAGATACCCATCAGGGTAGTGGGCAGCAGTCGGAAGAAATCAAGATGAAAAATTCCGAATAGAAGACCTGAGATTAAAACTGCTTTCCAGATGCCAGATTTTTCGAAGGCTCTTATCAGATAGCCGCGGAATAGCATTTCCTCGCATATGCCTGGTAGTATGCCAATGATAAGTAGAAGGAGTGGCAGAGGTAAATCATTAAGTACCATCAATTTCTGCATACCCTCAAGGTAGTTTTCCGGAAGCGGATAGAGGAAATTTACCAATTGCATGGAAGAAATGGTGATGATTAATGCCGGGAAGGCTGCAAATATTGCCAATATGAAATTGAGTAAAGGCGTTTTTACGATTCTGGCTGCGTCTTTTATACTGGTTTTTGAGATGCGGTAGAGAATAATCACAGGAAGCAGCACGAGCAGTATCTCTGTTTTAATCAGCCCTGCCACCAGATCTTTTGACTGCCAGGAAGAACCCAGATAATAGAAAAGCAAAAGAATGAGAAGGAAGATGGCAAAAGCGAAACCGGGAGAAAAAATATTCTTCTTTCCAGAACCCCAGAATTTAAGACTTTTTCCCTCTTCAGTCCTGAAAAGCACACTTTCCTTTTTAAATAGATTTATGCTCGCCCATAAACCCGCAACAGCTATCAGCAGGGTAGATGATATCACTACCAGAAAATGTCCGGTGTGGAAATTGCCTATGAGAATTTCCTTCAGGAGCAAAGAGAAGTTAATGATGGGAATAAGAGCATATCCGTAATTAAGCTCAAATCCAGGGAATACGCTGATCATGGAAAACATCATACCGATTATCAATAGGGGCGTTTGATAGGAGGAGCATTCTTTCACATTACGTGAATAAGTAGATAAAGAGAGCTGGATGGAGGCAAATAAAATGGCAAGGGGTACCATGGCAAAAAAGATAAGCAGAAAGCTGATAACTGGTAATTGAACCTGACTCATATCCACTTCTGCCATACCAAGTATATGCCGGGTGGATATATACATACTCAAGAGATTCATAAATACTGTGATAAAAGAGAAAGTGATAATAGTAAGAAATTTACCGCCAACCAGTTCCAGCCTGCTGGCAGCACTCACAAGTATGGTCTCCAGAGTACCTCTTTCCTTTTCTCCTGCCACCAGGTCAGAAGCCACTACTGCGCCACTGGAAATTGTGAGTACAATCAGCATATACGCCAGGAATTTTCCCAGAAGCGCACCCAGTATCTGTTGAGGTGGTGCCACATTGCTGCTTTGCACTTCCAGAGCAGAAAGAATATCTGATGAAATATTTATATCATCTAATCTTCCGCTCACAATTTCCCAATTTGTATCGTCTATTATAGCTCGTAAGTCATAAAATGTCTTCTGGCTTTTTTCATCTGTATTATTGTAATAGGCAGTAATAATCAATTTGTCGTAATTACTTGCCATTGTATCTCGTATTGTGAGAAATGCCTGAACGTCATTATTTTCCAGCAGCACTTTGTAATGCTTATTCCAGCCATTCAGGATATCGGTCTGCACCTTAAGAATTTCGTTTTCTTTAATAGCTTTGATCAAAATACCAGATTCTTTATTTTTTACCTGATCGTACACAAAGACAATCTTCGCTGCTTCCTCAATCTTACTCTCCTGCCTGGAAGCAATGGTCGCGACAAAAATACTGATAAAGGGATAAAGTATGATAGGTAAAATGATGGAAGTAATAATCGTCCGCCTGTCTCGAAACAGGTCAAGCATCTCTTTTCTGAAAATTATCAGGATTTTAGCCCAGCTCATTTTCTGCTTCACTTAGACAATTTGCGGAATTTTTTACGTAATGAATAAAAATATCATCAAGATCATAAAGTCCTGTCTCTTTCTTCATCTCTTCCCACGATCCTTCTCTTAGCAATCTACCTTCATGGATCATCACTATTCTATCTGCAATCCTTTCCGCTTCTCGCATAATGTGAGTGGAAAATAGGACGCATTTACCGGTACTGCGGCAGGAATGGATAAAATTAATAATATTTTTAGCAGTGAGGATATCTAATCCTGCAGTAGCTTCATCAAGGATCATTACCGGCGGATCATGAATGATAGAGCGGGATATAGAAACCTTCTGTCTCATCCCTGTAGATAAGCTATCTATTCTTTTATCAATAAATTGCGACATATCAAGCATGGATACCATCATTTTTATCCTCTCATTGATCATAGATCGGGGCATATCATATAATCTGCCGAAATAGGTGATAAGTTCTCTTGCAGTGAGTCTGCGATATAATCCCGTATCTCCTGAAAGGAAGCCCAATCTGCTTCTAATCTCCTGAGGTTTATCAAGCAGATTATAACCGCAGATTGTTGCACTTCCAGAAGTGGGACTAAGAACTGTGGACAGCATTCTCATAACAGTAGTTTTTCCAGCACCATTCACACCCAGCAGAACAACTATCTCGCCGGCATCTGCTCTAAATGATAAGTCATCGACTGCGATTAAATTTTTATCGTTATGCTGGATAAATTCTTTGCAAAGTTTATCTACAATGATCAATCAATAGCCCCTTAATCGTTAAAGTATATTGCAGTGATAGGATTTATTTTACTTGCCTTATAAGCTGGATATGATCCGCTGATGATTCCTATCATAATGGAAAAACCAAAACCTAGTACTAAGCCCTGCCAAGGCAATTCGAAAGATTGTTTCAGCATTGAAGATATAATCATGATCACCAGTTTGGAAAATAGAGTACCCAAAGATGCGGCGATAAGTGCTAGAATGATAGATTCCGAAAGAAACAATAAAAAAATATCGGATTCTTTGGCTCCTATACTTTTGCGGATACCAATTTCCTTCATTCTTTCGCTGATCGAGATTAGTAACGTGCTAAATAAGCCGATCCCGCCCACGATGAGAGATATTGAGGCTATAGTAGATAAGGTGAGATTAAGTTTTTTCATCAGGTCTTTTAATTCGTCTGTGATCTTAAACATGAAGGCACCCACATCATTGAACTGAAAATCATGCGACATACTATGCTGACGCAGCATATTCTGCCGGATATGTGTTTTCATAACAGGAAAATCTTCATCACTATGAGATTGAAAATATATATAGTCAATTGCCTGATCATTAGATAGATATCTGGCGGCAGTTGATAAGGGGATATATACTGCCTCAAGATCACGAGTTCGTTCCCAGCGATTAAAATCCATGCCCATCGAGTTCAATTTATCTTCACTTAATATTCCAATAACTTTCAGACGAAGATTACCAATTTTTACAAATTCTCCAAGTCCTCCATTGGGGAAGTGATTTCTGGCAAATCCGCTTCCCAGTATGCAAACTTTAAAGGCCTCGCTATCTTCCAGTCTATTAAAATATCTGCCCTCTGCCAGGTCATAAGTTTTTGAATAGAAAAAATCATTATTTGTGGCATTAAGGCGGAGCCACTCCATCTTATTATCTTTCACTACGCGTTCCCAGCGCTGGATCATACCGTATGTATAACGAGTAGCCACTTCGCGAGAAAGAGCTTCATAATCTCCAAAAGAAAGAGGCTGCCTCGATCTGTTTATATACATGAATCTGCGGTGACGGCTCGAAATTGTGGAAGTGCTGTTACTCGCTTCAGTAGGATAAAGTATCAAAGAATTATTCCAGCCAAGTTGTTCCATATTTTTCATCACGAGGCTTTTTATGCCATTAACAGCGGAAAACATCGTGATCACGGCAAAAACACCTATCACAATACCTAAAAGAGTAAGAGCAGAACGTAACTTATGCTGAAAAATGTTCTGCAGACTGCTGGAAACATTTTCCCTGAGGTGCATTATCTTTTGCCCTTCCTTTTGGGCTTATCCACTTTAGCATTCATTATATCGCGGCAATCTGCCAGAGTGAGTTTTTCCGGTTGATATTCAGCGGGAATTTTATAATTCTTTTTGCCGCATGAAATATAAGGACCATACTTACCGTTAAGCACTTTGAGCTTTTCGTCTTCAGAAAATTCTTTTATGATGCGGTTCTTTTTTTCCACATTCTGCTTCCGGATGAGATTAATTGCCTCGGTTATATCAATATCATCGATCTTTACGCCTTTTCCTAGCGAGTAATTATTCTTTCCGCATTTGACGTAGGGTCCATATCTACCGGTAGCAAGAAAAACGTCATCACCCTCATATTCACCCAGTTTACGGGGATATTCAAAAAGCTTTAAAGCTTCTGCGAGTTCTATCTTCTCGAGGCTCATATTTTTTGGCAAACTTGCAAAAAGAGGTTTTGTTTCTTCCTCTATCTCGCCAATCTGGATCATGGGACCATACCTGCCAAGCCTGGCAAAAACCTTACGCCCCGTTTCCGGATCGATACCCAGGTAACGGCTGCCTGTAAATTTTGGAGTCTCTTTACCAGTCTCTTCCACCTTTTCATGGAATGGAAAATAAAATTTCTGGATCATCTTTCGCCAATCTAATTGCCCTACGGCAATTTTATCAAATTCTTCTACTACTATCGCAGTGAAATTGTAATCCATGATCTCTTCGAAATATTTCATCAGAAAATCATTAACGATAATGCCAATATCGGTAGGAAAAAGTTTTCCTTTCTGCTGACCATATTTTTCTGATTTTTCTTTTTCTGTTATCTTGTCTCCGGTAAGCTCGATAACACTTATCATTCTCACAAGTGCCGGTTTATTTAATTTCTCCACGTATTTACGCTTCTGGATAGTAGATATTATGGGAGCATATGTGGAAGGTCTTCCAATGCCAAGCTCTTCCAGCTTGCGAACCAGCATTGCCTCGTTATAACGGGCAGGAGGCTGATTGTATCTCTGAGTAGCTGTCATCGTATTGAGTTCTAAAAATTCTCCTTCGTGAAGCGGTGGGATCACCTGTATGGATTCCTTACCTGTGCTGTTATCATCATAAGCCATCAGGTAACCGGCAAAAGTGATCACCTCAGCACGAGCAATGAGATTCTCTTTGCGGCTGGAGATATCAATTGTCACCGTGGTTCTTTCCAGAATTGCATCACTCATCTGACTCGCCAGAGTCCTTTTGTGAATCAGCGAATAAAGCTTCTGCTGATCGGTATTGCCTTCGATCTGCCGAGAATTCATGTAGGTAGGACGAATAGCCTCGTGGGCTTCCTGTGCCCCTTTCGATTGTGTGCTGAACTTTCTCCGCTTATAATACTTTTCACCATATTCTGAGATTATTTCTTTTTTAATGTCATTAAGTGCATAATCACTTAAGACCACGGAGTCTGTACGCATATAAGTAATCAAGCCATTTTCATATAGTTGCTGTGCCACAAGCATGGTTTTGGATACAGAAAAACCGAGTCTTCTACTGGCTTCCTGTTGCAGAGTGGATGTGGTAAATGCCGGTGAAGGTGATTTCCGGGCTGGTTTCTTTTCAATTTTTTCAACTTTATACTGTGCACCCACGCAATCCTGCAAAAATGCCCGTGCCTCTCCCTGATGAGCGATATTATCGGTTCCTTCAGCTTTTAACACACTTTCCTTAACCTGGAATTCTGCCGTAATTTTGAAATAATCTTGTTCGACAAAGTTCTTGATCTCGTTTTCACGGTCTACAATCAAACGCGTCGCCACAGATTGAACTCTGCCGGCACTGAGCTTTGGCATCACCTTGCGCCAGAGCAGTGGCGAAAGCTCAAATCCAACCAGCCTGTCCAGTATCCTTCGAGCCTGCTGCGCATCAACCAGATTCTGGTCTATACGCCTCGGTGTCTTTATGGCTTCCTGAATAGCCGATTTAGTGATTTCATGAAACACTATCCGGCTGGTTTTGGCTTCGTCAAGGTCTAATGCCTGCAAAAGATGCCAGGATATTGCCTCTCCTTCGCGGTCTTCGTCTGTTGCCAGCCAAACTCTTTCTGCTGATTCAGCCGCCTCTCGCAATTCCTTCACCAGTTTCCGCTTATCACTGCTTGTCACATATTCCGGTTCAAAATTTCGGGCGACATCCACGCCAAGCTTCTTCGATGGCAAATCCCTGATATGACCCATAGATGCCGAAATTTTATAATCACTGCCTAAAAATTTGGAAATCGTCTTCGCTTTCGCGGGGGATTCTACTATTACAAGATTTTTAATCATAGTTAATGAACCTCATCATCAAATTCTATTTCGTATTCATGCATAAAGAATAATTCTATCATCTCCTTGACAGACGCATCCTTTGCCTCAATAAATATTACAAAATTTAATACACTATCAACCTTTTTCTTATTCATTTTACGATTTGTGAAATATACTATCTGCATACATACTGCAATCACATGCTCAAATACATCCCGATTTATTGCACCGGATTGTAACATGCTCAATAAATAAATTATTGCATCTTTTGTGAAATTCTCACGCTCCTCATTATTCAGGATACGCATATAAGAGGTGTTATCCTCATGCAGAATCCTCAGCAAATCCTCCGCATCATCTTCTGAAAATCCAATCTTTAAAAGACGTGATTTATTGAGCTTCTCACTAAATAACTGCTCTACTTTATCACCGATACTTTTCTTCATCTAACCCCTTAAAATTCTTCCTGCTGATACTTTCCACAGCAATTCTTATACTTCTTGCCACTACCACAGGGACAGGGCTCGTTCCTGCCCGGTTTCTTTTCAACCTGCCGTGGCATTATTTTTTCACCTCGAGGCTGATTATTGCCCTTATCAGGCTGATCCGTTGTCCCAGAACCCACCTGCTGCTTTGCCTGTTCAAATGCTGATGTGCCGCCATGCTGCATTTTTATCTGGCTCATCATCATATTATACTGCTCTTTTGTTAAAAGATAAACCGTAAATACTTTTTTTGTCACATTTTTATTTATATTAATGATTAATGACTGAAATAAATAGAATGCTTCTTTTTTGTACTCAATAAGTGGATCTTTTTGTGCATAAGCTCTGAAGCCAATACCCTCGCGTAATAAGTCCATCTCGTGCAAATGATCTCGCCAAAGATCATCGACCACACTAAGCAGCGACCTGCGCTCAATCTCACGCATATGATCGTTTCCCAGCATCTCTTCTCGCCTTTTATAAGCTACCAGAACCTGCTCCAAAGTGTTCTCTACCAGATTCTCTTTGGTTATAGCTGAGATATCATTGATCTGAGACTCGATGTTATACTCGGTTTTTAAGTACTGGCAGATAGCTTCCAGATTCCAATCTTCATAATACTTTTCCAAGCCTACTATCTCTTCCACTTTATCCGTAATAGTCTCCCGGATCATTTCCAGTATCTCATTCTTGAGATCATAGCCTTTAAGAACATTGCGACGGTAACGGTAGATCACTTTACGCTGTTGGTTCATCACTTCATCATATTTGATCAATTGCTTTCGTATCTCAAAATTATAGCCTTCCACGCGTTTCTGAGCGTTTTCCACTGCTTTATTCATCCACGGGTGCGTAATCGCCTCACCACTCTTAAAGCCCATCTTCACCATCATAGGCGCTATCCTGTCCGAACCAAATAATCGCATCAAATCATCTTCCAGTGAAAGATAAAAACGCGAAGTGCCCGGATCACCCTGACGCCCGGAACGCCCGCGTAACTGTCGGTCTATCCTTCTGCTTTCGTGACGCTCTGTTCCTATCACATGCAAACCATCCAACGGTAAGCCATAGGGGTGCTCATCCGTGAGATTCGAGGGCAATCCGCGATATTCTTCTTTGCTTCTTGTTACTACTCCGGGTCCTAATTTAATATCTGTTCCACGACCTGCCATATTTGTAGCTATCGTCACTGAGCCGGGCTCTCCGGCATTTTTTATAATCTCCGCCTCGCTTTCATGATATTTGGCATTCAGTATTTTGTGATTTATCTTTTTCCGTGTTAGAAGCCTTCCCAGCTTCTCCGATACTTCCACAGTAACAGTACCAACCAGCACCGGCTTTCCCATATTATGCCAGTATTCTATCTCGGAGATTATTGCCTGGTACTTTTCGTTACGGGTTAAATAGATCAGATCATTGTGGTCCTGACGCGAGATCGGCTCATTAGTGGGGATCACCATCACAGGAAGATCGTAAATCTCCAGAAATTCTCCCTCTTCAGTTATTGCTGTACCTGTCATTCCAGCTAATTTGTCATACATCCGGAAAAAATTCTGCAGCGTGATCGTCGCAAAAGTCTGGGTGGCTTCTTCTATTACACAATTTTCCTTTGCTTCCAGAGCCTGATGTAATCCATCCGAAAACCTGCGACCCTGCATCATTCTGCCTGTGAATTCGTCCACAATCATTACTTTTTCATTTTGAACTACATACTCCACATCTCTCTCGAATAAGGTGTATGCCCGCAAAAGCTGCTTGATATTATGAAGCTTCTCATTCTTATCAAAGTATTCGTCCTGCACTCTTTCCTTGGCTTTGATCTTTTCCTCAAAAGATAAATTCTCCGCATCATCCACTTCCTGCAGTAATTCATCCAATTGACCTAATATAAACAGGTCTTTATATTTTTGCGAAATAAATTCCGTGCCTTTATCTGAAAGCTCTACGCTATTAAAACGCTCTTCAACGAAGTAATAGAATTCTTCGTTGATCAGGTGCAACTTTTTTTCTCGCATGTATAAACTCTCATAATCCTGGAGCTGCTTTTTAAGCTCTCCCTGCTTCATCAATTTTAAAAATGTTTTATTCTTGGGAGCTGCCCGATATAATTTCAGCAGCAAACTGCCAATTTCATCTTCATCACGCCCAGCTTCTTTTTCAAGCTGCTCTCGCAATCTTCCCAGAAACCCCTTTACTAATAAGCCCTGCTTCTCTACAAGCTGACGAATCAAGGGCTTTAGCTCCTTAAAAAAATTCTTGCTCTCTGCCACAGGACCACTTATGATCAAGGGTGTACGAGCTTCATCTATCAGCACACTGTCCACTTCGTCCACGATAGCATAATATAGCTTGCCCTGAACCAGATGCTCCTCGCGGATAGCCATATTGTCTCGAAGATAATCAAAACCAAATTCGCTGTTTGTACCATAAGTGATATCGCATTGATAGGCAGCACGCTTCTCCTCATTATCCATGCCGGCTATATTAATTCCTACTTGAAGACCATGAAACTCAAAGATTGGCTTCATCCATTCTGCATCTCGGCTTGCCAGATAATCATTCACAGTTACCAAATGACAGCTATGCCCAGAAAGTGTATTCAAAAACAAAGGCATGGTTGCAACCAGAGTTTTTCCCTCGCCAGTTGCCATCTCAGTTATTTTACCCTCGTGCAGAGCAATTCCACCAATTAGCTGGACATCATAGGGCACCATCTCCCACTTTTGCCTGCTGCCTTTCACCTCAAATTCCTGACCCAACAGGCGACGGCAAGTATCTTTCACGATAGCAAAGACTTCCGGTAAATATTGCCCCAATATCTTCTGCCTCTCGGTTTTTATCTGCGAAGTTACGTCATCTATCTCGTTACCCAGCCTGTTACGCTCACTGTCTTTAATTGCCAGTTGATATTCCTTCTGCAATTCCTCCAGCTTCTCTTCAAGTCCCCGTATCTGGTTTTGTACATCAATGCGAATCTCATTCACCCGGTTTCGTAATTCGGTATCGGAATACTGGGCTATTTCCGGATAGATTTCATGTATCTTCTCAAGATATGGACTCACCTGCTTTAAATCCCTTTGATACCTGTCCCCAAAAAGCTTTACCAGTATATTTTTTATCATCATAACTTCCTATTCATGTTTTCCTTAGTTTACTATTTTATCTGCCTGTGTCAATCACTTTATGATTAGTAACAGATATTTCACTATAGAACCAAATATTACGGCGAACCGGTGATGACCTGCAAGCTCCATATTACATTTAAGAAAACAGATTCTATTTACTGCTTTCCAGCCATGCTTTGTAGTCACCAAGAAATTTCCTGGCTCCTGTACCTGTCAGATTCAACCGCCAATATGAATCACTCCCCTGAACTTTGGCAAAATTTACTTTTAATACCATCTCTCCAAGCTCATCTGCCCATTGGCAAAAGAGTATATGATTAAAAGGGATTATATAATCCGCATCTTCATAATAATTTTTCATTTCTTTCCTCCCTCACGGAAACTTGTACCACCCCTTTTCATGTCAATAATTTTCTGACAAATCTCGTCTGCTCCGGATTTTTTTTGCCTGGCTTGTAAATCATCCTGCAGACGTGAGACTCTGATAGTCTCGATATAAGCGGGATAAAACCCTTGGATTTAGAAAAATCGCCTACTGCCCATCCACCCCACTCTTTTATAACAAAGCACATTCAAAAAATACTCCATCGGGATATAGAGAAATATCTTTTATATTGGCAGGGACGGGGGGTAAGCTAGAGTTGGTTTATTTTTCTTGACATAATGCGTTGTTCCCACATCAAGAGGCGAGTATTATAGAAAGGGGGTTTTTTTACGTTATGAATAGAATAGTAATGGTTTTAGTGGTAATTATAATTGTTTTCTCCAGTGCCTGCAGCAAAAAGGCTACAGAAGCAGATAGCACTATTATTGAGCTTCAAAATAAAATCAGTATTATGATGGATTCGCTGTGGACAGAACATTTATCAGAACAGAATCTGTCTTATGGTGGTTTAGCTATATATGCTTCATTTCCTGAAGGTGAAATCCTGGCTAAATCAGGATTACCAGATGATGTCACAAAAGATTCGTATTTTCGAGGAGCAAGTAATACAAAAACTTTTACTGCATCAGCTATTATGCTCTTAGCCGAAAGAGGCGAGCTTAATATCAATGATTATATTACAGATTTAATTCCCGGGAAATCCGAACCTTATATTCCTGATAACCAATACTATGATATTCCCTTTAAGCAGCAGATCAAAATCAGACAATTACTTGAACACCGTGCCGGAGTTTTCGATTTAACAAATTATCCTATACCTGATAGCTGCAATGCAGCATATGCTGGACAAAACTACATATTCTATAAAGAATCCATATCACCTGATCATAGCTTTTCAATTGATGAAATTATTAATATTATTGCCATTAATAATTTATTTGATTTTGCACCAGATTCTGATTATCATTATTCAAATACCGGCTATATGTTACTTGGTAAAATAATTGAAAGACTGAGTGGGCAATCCTTCAGTGATTTTATCTCAGAAAACCTGCTAATTCCTAATAGTCTTAATCACACAACCTTCCCCATCAGTTCTACAAGTACATTATCTGATCCTTATATAGCCGGAAAGGTCTTTAGTGAGGGAGAGTATTATGATTGCAGTATTCAAAATTTGTCCTATGAATTTGCCCAGGGAAACATAGTCACAACTCTTGATGATCTGCTTTCCTGGGTAAAGTTGTGGCAAACAGGGCAAGCCGGCATCCCTATGTCTGTAGTAAATCAAATGAGGCAGGGTTCCGGACAAAATGCCGATTATGGCTTTGGGACATCATTTTCTGAAGGCATTGGCTATGGTCACACAGGTGCTATCGCCGGATACCTGAGTTTTATGTTTTATGACCCAGATTATGATTTCAGTATGGTCTTAGTATGTAACTTGTGGAATATGAAGGATGAAATAAGTTTTTGGGAACAAGTATATTTGCTAAGTGTAATATTCATGAATACAAAGTCAATTTGTACTGGAACTGAAAATAGAACTTGCACTAATTTTAATAATCTACTTGATTTGAATATTGATTTTATAAATAATTACCGTAGATAAATAGGATTATTGGAGAATATCTTTTTTTATTTTCACGCGTATGTCTAAACCCGCAAATCTGTTTGCCTGACTTTGATTATTTTTAAAATTCTTTACAGCCAAATGAGCTACAATCTTACCACTCTCTCCCTGATCATCTTCAAAGCTTCTTCATAACTTGGGGGCGGTCCCAGATTTATTTCTTCATCGTCAATGTATATTGCATCTATAATACCCCACTCGGAAATGACATTTTTATCGAGTGTGGAAATTGGCTTAAATTCAACTGCACCGCCGCAGACAGCCGCCGCTCTACGAAAATTATTAAAACCAACCAGGTAAGCGGTACACCAGCCATTGAAAAAAGCTGTGATTGTCACCTTGCCCGGAACTTTTTGGGGTATCTTTCTCGGCTGCCTCCACTTTGGTGGTTCCACACTGTCTGTAAATGGCTTCCAGACTAATTCCTGAATCCCAATGCTATCGGCATTTTTGTATCCAAAATGTTTGTAGAAATCTGAGGCATCCAGAAGGGTTGCGAAAGTCCCCAGGCAGCGATGCCTTTTGCGCCTTTCTCCCTTATATCCTGTTCTGCAGCCAGTAATAGTGACCTTCCCATCCCCTTCCTCTGGCGGTCTCCAATTCCCTTATCTTTATAACCATAAACCCAGATACAGGCTATCACATAAAATCCTTCACCCTCCACGAAAGAATATTCTGCAGGCAGATATTGGATCATACCGCTCACTGCTCCGTCTTCATCGATAGCCAGTTTTGCTGACATACCCCTGATTTTCATGTAATTATACCAAGTCTTTTTGGAAGTAAGGGTATTCACCATCTCATCCGACCATTCTTCAAAACAGCAGGCAAACGTGGAGAAGTATTCTTCAGACAAATCTATAATCTTCATCATCAGCTCCTTTTATTATTTATAACCATGTCTGAGATGGAAGAAAATGAGTTGTTCTTTTTGTCAAAGAAAAAAAGCCCCGACTCATCGGGGCCCGATATGAAATGCTGATGAGCTAATTCATTAAAATCATCTTCCTGGTGATGGAATATCTCCCATCCGTTTCAAGATTATAAAGGTATATACCCGAAGTAACTAAATGGCGATTGTCATCAGTACCATCCCAGGTGACTGAGTGTTTTCCGGCTGCAAGCTGAGCATTTATAAGTGTTCTTATTTTCTGTCCTTTCAAATTGAAAATAGTAATCCTGGCGTTCTCATGAGCTATCATCTCAAACTGGATCGTTGTCCTCGGATTAAACGGATTAGGATAATTAGTTTCTAAGACAGCATAAGGAATATCACTCTCAAATACCGAGACAATGTGGTTTGGCTCTTCCACGCTGTTTCCTTCTAATGTCGCTGCCGTCTGGGTAAGGAGTCTACCGTGAAAGGTCGCACCCGTCTCCAGCGAAATCAAGGTTTGGCACAAAACATTGCCCTTGAATTGAGCCATTGTCCCGATGGTCGTCTGACCGGCAACCTGCCAGAAAATGTTCTCAGGTTGCACTCCGCCGCTAAGCGTGACAATTGCGTCATTAGCCACTGTAAGATTTCCTGATATCTGGAATATCCAGATATCATCCGCATTACCTGAAATTGTGACACCTCCGGCACTGATCAGCACCCCTGTACCCCATTTATATAACGCCGGCGATAGTGTCTGACCTGTTATATCTCCCGAATATAGTTCGCTAAAATCCGGATCTGGACGTCCTGCTGCGTCTGTGTAAGCTGCTTCCATGTTGCCTACTGCTGTGTTCAAGTTGGATGGAGTCGGTTCCGTATAATCTGCAGCATATATGTTCCCGGTCACTAAAGACGATGTCGAATATGTGCCGGACGGATCCATTATCAGTCCAAACCCGGTTATATAAGACGCCGCAACAGGACTTAATCCAATATTACCGATTATTGCGGTGTTGCCGGTAGTTGAAACCCCTGTTTTTGTCAGGATTACATAATTCTCGGATGCTCCAAGATCCACCACTGCCGGACCGTCACAATAAATTATGCCGATGATGATAGAGACAATGGAAACAAATAAAATCAATTTTTTCATTATATCCCTCCTGGATAATATTTATAAAGCATTTACCTGGATCAATCGATGTCGAGCGTCTAACAAGGGTAAGATTCTCTGAAATCTATATTGCCCATCGAATGTATGATTTATTCTTTCTAAATCAGCTATGAATCTCTTTCTCGTATGCTCAGAGCTCCTTAACCATCCTAACCCGGCGATTTCCCTTAGCAGAGAATCGCTCTCATTTTGCAGAACTATATAATCCACCCTGTTTACCATATCTATTTCGCGGTAATCCATCACTGCCTCCAATTCAAAAGACTATGATAACATAATGTAAAAACACAATAAAGTAAATTATAAATTTATACC
The DNA here is from genome assembly GCA_964604155.1 of uncultured Candidatus Cloacimonadota bacterium. Lineage (GTDB taxonomy): Bacteria > Cloacimonadota > Cloacimonadia > Cloacimonadales > TCS61 > Stygibacter. The sequence goes on from CAZRXY010000117.1 coordinate 73,700, forward strand.
ATAATTATAATAAGTAAAATCTATATTTGAAAAATACTTTTGCCATAATATAGAGATACATTTATGAATTTCATGAAAATGATACTACTGGGCATTAACACTACTAATTGTGTTAATAAATGACACTATTCAGAACAATAATGAGAAAATATATACAATGATATTTATATAATATGCTTTTTTAAATATATCCATTATAATTTCGTGTAATGAGCAGCAGATAGGTGATAAAGCTGTTCAGTATAGTCGTGTGATATTGTCCTGTGGGCTACTGCATTTGGTTTTACGAAAAAAAGTAGTGTCAAAAAAGGTTGGGATGGGATCAGTTTTTTTATGCCAACCCGGAATTTTCAATATTCTCATCAAATTTTGAAATGATTATGTCAAAAAAGTGAGATTGCTTATGCCTGATGAAGCAGTGATCTCAAAAACTGGAGGTTTAAAATGAAATTAGTATTACGTTTTCTAATGATCACGCTAATTCTCGTCGCTTTCAATGTCGCTAATGCGCAGACAGAAAGTGGACACACAGGAATTGGCATCAAAGTGGGAGGTGCTTATGGCGACAATGCAGGTAGCGAAGAAGCTTGGGCGCCCACTCTTCGAATTGATTATCAGATGAGGATCGGAGGCCCGATCTACACACAATTCGGTTTGAGTTATGCTCCACTTAAAGGTGGTAATTACTCAACTAAAACAGGAATCGGTGATATAAGATTACTTATCGCACCACTTAAAATGAATCGGACTTCCCCTTACCTTTACTCCGGATTCGGTATTTCTAAGGATTTAAAAATTGACGGATCGGATTATGTGCCTTTAATACCTTTAGGCGTCGGTCTTCAAACCTCACTTGGAGAACAACTTTCGCTTCAATTTAATCTTGGCTACAATTTAGCACTATCTGACGAACTTACGGATAATGAGCGATCTGCCGATGATCTTAATCGGTTCACTAATGAGGAACATGATGGCTATTTTGAGATCACTGTCGGCTTCATCTATAACATTTCCACAAAGAAACAACACGTTGAAGAGATTTCTTCACCTCCAAAAGAGGTCATTGTTGACCGTTCAAAAATTGATACAGATGGCGATGGATTAGACGATGAAAGTGAAGTGGCTAATTACAGAACCGATCCGCTAAAAAAGGATACTGATGGTGATGGAATCATGGATAACGACGAAATCTGGAATTACAGAACCGATCCCCTTAAAGAAGATACGGACGGCGATGGACTCTCGGATGGTGACGAGGTTTTTAAATATAAAACCGATCCGCTGATTAAGGATACGGATGGCGATGGACTCTCAGATGGTGACGAGGTTTTTAAATATAAAACCGATCCACTAAAAAAAGATACGGATGGCGATGGACTCTCAGATGGCGATGAAGTAACAAAATACAAAACCGATCCGCTAAAAAAGGATACTGATGGCGATGGACTTAGCGATTTTGAAGAAGTGATGACCTATTTAACCGATCCCGTAAAAATCGATACCGATAACGGCGGCATGAATGACGGTGCTGAAATCAGGGCAAACAAGAATCCCCTTGATCCCAATGATGACCTTTTTGAATTAAAGAAAGGAAAGAAAATTGTCCTCCATGGTATCACCTTTGAATCCAACATGTCAAAAATTAAGCCTGTCTCTAAAACTGTCCTGGAAAAAGTTCGCGAATCGCTGGAACTAAACCCGGATGTAACCATAATTATTATGGGACATACAGATAGCCAGGGAAATGATGAATACAATAGAAATTTGTCTCTGCAACGTGCCCAGGCAGTTAAAGAATGGCTGTTAGATAATAATATTAATTCTGCCAGAATTAAAGTTGCCGGAAAAGGCGAATCTGAACCAATTGCTACTAACGACACTGCTGAAGGACGCCAGAAAAACCGCCGTATTGAATTCCTGGTAGAATAGTGACTGAAGGACGAGGCTTGGCAGAAACATGAAATAACCTGTAGTGTATGTCTATCTGCGCAAGCCTCATCCTGCCTATCATTCAGTATCCGGTTGAATTTGAATTTACAAGGAGTATAGAATGTTATGGACAATAGCTTTGATTATGGTAGTTTTATGGCTTCTCGGACTGATCACGTCTTACACTTTTGGGGGATTCGTACATATTCTATTGGTGATAGCTATAGTAGTGATACTTGTCAGGCTGATCCAGGGAAAGGATCCACTTAAATGACTGCTGAAAAACGAGAGCTATACCTTGGAAACAGCATCTCTCTGAGAAATGGTTTATTTCTGTATAGAGATAAGAATCGATATAAATCATCGCAAACAAAAATTAGGGCAAAGTGATACTTTAGTATATGAGTTAGCAATTTAAGGTTTTGTTAACAAAGCTTTGTTGGAAAGTAAAATGATAAAAGGAAGAAAAGATGAAAAAGATATTTTTTGTAATTGCTGTATTATTCGTCGCAGGCGCAGGTTTTGCTCAGAATGCTGTTGCCAAGGGGCAAACACAATTCAACGCAGGTGTGGGATTCTCCTCATGGGGAGTGCCTGTCTATGTCGGTTTAGATAGTGGCGTACACAGAAACGTCACCTTGGGTGGAGAATTGTCTTTCCAGTCATATCAGGATAAATATAACAATCATAATTATGATCATTCAGTTATCGGGATTTCCGGTAATTTTAATTACCATTTCAATAATGTCCTGAATATACCCTCTAACTGGGATTTTTATGCGGGACTCAATCTCGGATTTTTTATCTGGAATTCTCCTAATGACTATGAAGGTTCTCATACTTCGGGTTTAGGTATTTCCGGACACATTGGCGGACGCTACTATTTCTCCAATAATTTCGGTGTTAATCTTGAATTCGGCGGCGGTAATGCTTTTTCAGGAGGAAAATTCGGGATTTCATTGAAACTATAATCTTTACTGATCTGCATAGCTCCAGCAGCTTAAAGATTTTTTATAGCATGCTGGAGCTATGCAAAGTTCTATTATCGATTGAAATTCATTCTGCAACAACTTCTACTTTCATCCTGTCAGGATCTTCGAAGTAAACTGCATAATAACCTGCACCCCCGGCATAAGGATGCCGGTCTTTATATAGTATTGTTATATTTCTTGATTTCAGCTTCTCAGTAAGCTCATCCACAAATACTTTTGATGACCCGTGAAATGCCAGATGATTCAAACCCGCATGACAACGATGATATTTATGATCACGATATTTTTCCTCAGTTTGCACAAATACAATATAGGTTTCTTCCAGTATGAAGCTGAAACCCTCATCCCAGTTTTGAAATTCCTTATAGCCAAGTTCCTTTAATAACCAACTCCAGAACTTAATTGTTTCCTGCAGATCATTTACATATATCTCTATATGATGCAATTTCCCGATAGGCACTATTACCTCCTTGCTTCACAGCTATATACTTTTGATATATCAAGATACCAGCCTCAATATTTTTGTATTTAATTTTTATCTGCTTCTACATTGATCATTAAAAATACCTGTTTACAAATTCATAGATATTTATAATATCCATTTCTTTTTTATATTATTGATACTCATAAAAAATAGTAAAGCTATGAAACCGAGCAGCAATAATATATCCGCCGTGATTGGTAGTAAATTATATTGCCGGATAGAAATCCTTATCAAATCCACCCCGTATGTTACAGGAAGGATATAAGACAGGGGTCTGATAATAATCGGTAAGGACAATACAGGCACAAAGAGCCCACAAAGAAATATCATCGGAAAGCGGAAAAAATTCGAATATGTCTGGGCTTCAAATACTTCTTTAGCTGCAACAGATATATATAAACCAAGTAAAGTAGAAACAACAGAAAGCAGGATAATCCCGATGACCAGAGCGAAAGTGTTTGCGAGAACCAGTTTGAAATATAAAACTGAGACCAGCACCGGGATGAGGCTATTAAAAATACCAAACAAGATAGCGCCGGTGATTTTGGCAAAAACAAGGACTTCCTCGCTTATGGGAGCCAATAGCAATCGTTCAAAAGACCTTGATTTGCGTTCGAATGTAATGGTTACTGCCAGCATAGAAGTAGTGCCAAACAGGATAGACATTGCCACAATACCCGGAAAGACTTCCTGGATTTGAAAAGTGGACTTTGTTCTGATAAACATCATTAGCATCCAGGCAAAGGGAAATATTATCCCCCAACTCACGTTTGGTGGTTTCAAATAGTAGTTTTTCATATCTTTGCAGAGGATATTCCAAAAAGCAATCATAGAATTCATTTTTTCTCCTTTTCCTTTTTCATCATATTTGCCTCTATACCAGTAGCTTCTACGAAGACGTCCTCCAAAGACGGCTTGATCACTTTCGCTTCATTCACTACAAATTGCAAATAATCTAAATAATTTATAATTGGTACAATATCAATATTCTCGGAACCTATAAATTCAATCGCTGTATCGCCCTTGAAAAATAAATCCAAATGGGGAAATCTCTGCTTCAATTCATCCTGCAGAACCTTCGCAGCATATTCTCGAGGCTCGAACACAATCTCCAGTTTCTTCTTATCCTTCGTCGTAATCAATAAATTGTCCACTGTGTCCAGCCTGATGATCTCACCCTTATCGATGAAGGCAATTCGGTTACAAAGCCTTTCCGCTTCCTCAATATAATGTGTCGTCAGGAAAATGGTCGTTCCATTTCTGTTCAGCTTTTTGATCAATTCTCTGATCTGCCGCACACTCGCTATATCAATCCCGGTTGTTGGCTCATCGAGGAATAGTATTTCAGGATCATGTATTAAAGCCGCTGCAAGTGTCAACTTTCTCTTCATACCCTTGGAATAAGCCTGAAATTTCCTGCTGCGAAATTCAAAAAGATTAAACATCTCTAAAAGCTCTATAGCTTTCTTTTCTCGCTCCGGTTTTCTCATGCCATATAATGAACCACAAAAACAAAGATTATCAAAACCGTTCATCTCAGCATAAAGATTGCTCTCATCAGCCACGACACCGATTAGTTTTTGAGCTTTTTTCATCTTTCTGGTGACTTCGATATCGTGGTAAAATATCCTGCCCGAACTGACCTTTGCCATCCCGATCAACATATTGATGGTGGTGGTTTTACCTGCTCCGTTAGGACCAAGAAAACCAAATATCTCACCCTTCTCGATATCGAATGAGATATGATCTACGGCTGTGAAATTACCGTAGTCTTTCGTGAGACCTTCTACTTTTATTATATTTCTCATTTTTAGCTCCTTATATGTCAGGCTTGCCCGCATATCCTATGATCATTTTTGTTCTTTTTTTCGATGAGATCAGCTTTTTCTCTAAGAAGACCGATACTTTTTCCCAGATGATAACGATCGATGGTATCGCTGTCTTCCGCAGCACAGCAACATTTGATTTCCAGCTTTGTAAGAAAACCACACTTGTCATTGACGGCACGACGCATGTGTTTATCACACATATTAACCTCCGTGTATTTATATATTAGCATATACTAATTATGGCAATCAAAAAAATTACGCTTTCCAGATATCACAAAACGCAATTACCAGTTCATCGATCCTTGCCTTGTTGAGCGAATAATGGATGCGGTTTGCCCGTTTTTCTCTGTTTACATAACCTGCCTGACGCAAAACCCGCAAGTGCTGAGATACTGCTGATTGAGATATACTAAGTCTATGCGTGATAGCATTTACGCAAAGAAAATCCTGTTTCAGCAATAACTTAAGAATCTTTAACCGATTCGGTTCTGCGATGATTTTTAAGTCTTCGGCAATTTTTTCCGCTATTATTTGATTATTCATCGCATTCACTGGTTTCGCTGGCTTCATCAAGTACGGGCAGAATATTTTCTGTTGAAAGCAGTTCATTATTATCAAGAACCTTTTTAAGATCAGCCAGAGACCAGTTCCCTTCGTGCCTTCCAATGCCCTTCATAAACAGGGGAAAATGGATAAATGAGATAGTCTCATTTTCAATTGTGGCTGTGAATTTACCCTCTATCACGATAGCAAAAGGAAAATGTGTCTGAGGTAATCCAGCTTCAATAATGATCTCAATGTTTTCTTCCGCCTCAATATCAAAATATTGAATCTGATAAAGTTCATTGAAATCGCAAAGCAATGAATCAACTTGTGCCAGAACCTGCTGCGAAGGCTTTTTGTCTTTGTAAAAAACTGAGATAACTTTTTTCTCTGTCGCTCCCAGTCCGCAAAATAAAACTAATAATATGACAGGAAATATCCATTGTCTCATATCTTATTACTCCTGTATTTTTTTAAAACTATACAACTCAACCACCCGGATCAAAATCACTGACATCCCCAAAAGCAAATCTCCACAATCAGCTACATACATCGATTGGAGCAAATCAATTCTTATACCCCAGTAGCAACAGTCAAAGAAAAATATCCTGCTATCATTGTCAAGCTGAAAATTAATCCTGCTGGCATACCCCCGAAATTTATTTGTTGAGTCTGGAATATTGAACTTATGAAGTTATCGGTCGTCACCATTGCGAAGTGTTGCACTAAAGTGGCGCCGTATATTATTGATATATATAGCCATAACCTGTGTCTACCACACTTTTTCGTTTTTTAAGAAATATTTATGCCCTTTTTTAATTTTTTGGCAATCTACTCTTACAATGCATGCTAATCAGCTATGGATATTTTTGAACTTTCCCGTCGCATTAACTGCTCCCTACAAGTTCAAAATATCTAAATACTAAAAAAGCACAAATAATAAATTCCTCATATCAAGCCTCCAGTTCTTTTTGGTACACTTTTCGGTGAGAAACCTTGTACACTTTTCAGTGATTGGTGACATTATGTAATTTGCATCAAATAATTGCTATATAACCCGCTGTAACCTAATGAAACATTAGACAAATCTGAGATTAAGGAATCAAAGAGAAATGAATTTACACCAAAATTTAAGACTTGACTAAAATCATAATAAATTGCCATATTGACTTGTCAGGTTCAGTTAAGGGAGAATGCGAGTGAAATCAAAGATTGTATATACAGTAGGACATTCAACACACGATGTCCAGTTTTTCATCAACATGTTGAAAAAGAATAATATTAGTGTTATTGTAGATGTTAGAAGTACACCTTTTAGCAAGTATGCTGACCAATTTAATAAAGATATACTAAAATTTTATTTAAGTAATCAAAATATTGCATATATCCATATGGGAAATCTATTAGGCGCAAGGTATACTGATGCTAAATTGCTATTTAATGATGGGAAAGTGAATTTCTCTGAAGTAGTAAAATTAAATAGTTTTAAAATTGGAATTGATCGTTTAGAAGGTGGCTTAAACAAAGGATATACAATTGCTTTAATGTGTTCTGAAAAAAACCCACTTGAGTGTCATCGATTTTCGATGATTTCCAATTATCTAAACAAAAATGATTATAAAGTATTTCACATACTACCTGATAGGGTGATTGACCACAACGATTTAGAAGATAAACTATTCAATTATTATATGACAAAAAACAAAATTACGTTTGATATTGATCGGATATTACGAATGGAAGATGTGCAAAGTGATTTCCTAAACAATAAAACTAAAGATGATATGTATTATGAAATAAACAAGTTAGTTGGATACGACAATAACTCTGATAAGGATGAAAATGATGATTGTTAATACTATTGGATTTGCTGGGAAAAGTGCTGAAGAGTTTTTCACGTTATTAGTAAAAAATAATGTAAAAAGGCTTATTGATATTAGATTAAACAATAAATCCCAACTTGCCGGTTTCGCTAATTATAAACATTTACCTTATCTTCTGAAGCTACATGATATTGATTATATTTATAAACCAGAATATGCACCCAATAAAGAGCTTCTTGATGATTACAAAAAGAAAAAGATCAACTGGCAAGAGTATGAAGTTAGATATATCAATATTATAAGTGATAGAGATGTTCTGCAAAACATCAACTGGGACTTCTTTGATAATTCAGTATTACTCTGTAGCGAACCAACAGCTAAGATGTGCCATCGAAGATTATTTGCTGAGATGTTAGCAAGGGAGAATGAAAATATTATTATAAGGAATTTATAATGAAAAAAACTATTGTAGTATTTGCAAATTCATTTAAGCACCATGAACATTGTGTTGCTGGTAAAGAAATTTCTTCCAAAAAGTGGATAAGACCTGTTTCAAGTGCTGCAGGTGGAGCTTTATCTGAAGCTCAAGTTCTTTGTAAAAATCCATATGGAGAATTTCCTGTAAAAGTGTTGCAGAAAGTTGAACTTGAACTTGATGCACACGTTCCTCTAATCAATCAACCAGAGAACTATTTAGTAAGTCAAAGTACTTGGATTCAATGTTTTAAACTTAAAGCAAGTAATATTACTCCTTACTTAGATTATCCTGATATCCTTTGGGATAACAACAGTAGTAGTTATCATGGGACAAATGACAGAGTAGCATTCCATAGGATAAACAATAGGGAAGTTGTTATTAATCAATCATTATATCTGATTAATCCAGATGATTTGAGATACTATATTACTACAGATCAGCAAAATCATAAAAGAATAAGGGCTGCTTTTAAGTTATCAGGTATTTCATATGATTTAGCTGTAACAGATACAAATATTTGGAAATGGTTAGAACGAGAAGCTGTTGGACATGAAGAAAAGGTAGATTCTGGTAAAGTACTATGCATAAGTTTAGGTGAAACTTTTAATGATGGATATTGTTACAAGTTGGTTGCTTCTTCAATTCCATTAGAATAATAAAGTTAATCTGAATGAAGTTACTCAATCGCTAAATTGCACATCTTACACAACCCTAAACAACAAAGCCATCTCAACGAGTATCCTGAAAGTCCCCAGTTCGTATTCTTCTAAGATGATAATATCGCATTCTTGATTCAGCGGTCGCAGGATCACTCGCTTCTTCTCAGCATCGAAATGCACTTTCTTAAGTGTGAAACCATCCGGTGTCCGACAGGCACATTTTTTACCATCATCATTCTGCATGTATATACTCATTGAATTTCACTGATTGAAATTTTATGCAAATACTTTCATTTCTCGCTTTGCTTTAAGCAAAATCTGGTGGAGGTGGCGGGAGTCGAACCCGCGTCCGAAGATATGTCAAAAGCCGATTCTACATGCTTAGCGATTTTTTATGATCTCGCTCACCAAAGGAAATACCGTCAAACCTGCTGGCAAGCCAGCCGATGTTTTCTCAGTCTGCTATATCGGCGTGAGCAGACCCAGTTGTCATTTTATGACATCCATTCTTCGGCGAAGACAACATCCTCTGAAGTGGACGTCGCCGTCAATTAAGCGGCGAGTGCAAAGTTATCGTTTGCAGTTACTTGTTTACCACCAGTTTAACGTGAAGGTAGTCTCCACGGCATGCCTCGACAATCCCCATTATCCCCGTCGAAACCTTTTCACCCCCTATGCATTTCTAATGATCTATCGAACAATTCCAAGTAATATAAAGCAGTTATCCAGTCAAGCATTATAATTTTTCTAATTCTAGCATACCCCCCGAAATTATTTTAATTCATGACTCATAAATCATCCTGCAGAGGTGACACTATAATAGCCTTGGATGAAACCCGTGGATTTAGAAACAACACACACCTTCCTCGTCCCCCTCCCCCTTGCAGAATGATTTATGAGCTATGAAAATAATAATCGCTGGTATTAGATGAAGTAATGGATATGGAATATAACTTGCCCAAATAATCAACAGGGGAAAAAATGGACGGCGAGAGGTGATAATGAAAAAGAGATATAGCTTAATTATATTGATATTAATGGTTTTAGCAACGATGAATGCCGCCTTGACATTGGATCAGCCGGTTAACTTACAGCAGCCAGAAACGGGATTCCCCGAGTCACTCAGCGTATTTGATCCGCTGTTTAATGCAGATAACGGCATTCCAGGAAACATACTGGTTTTTGCCAGAAACCGTCAGCGAGATAACCTGTTCTTCATTGATGCCGGTGAGGAAGGTAAATATGAGAAAGGAAATTATCAACTGGCATTATGCGAACAGGTTTTATAAAAATCCGTCCAGAATTATGAAAGATATGAAACTATCGAATAATATTCGCATGTTGCCACTCCCGAAAATATCAAAGAAAATGGAAAATATCTGGAAGAATTAGGACTTTGAGAGGTAATAAATATGAATGCTTTTAAATTATCCAAATTGCCGCCTAAGGCGAACCTGGAAACGGTAAAGATACTCAAACAGTTAGTAAAAGCAAACCGTGCCTTAGCTGAACTGAAAGGTACTGCAAAAACAATACCCAATTCTAATATTCTCATCAATACTTTAGTTTTGCAGGAAGCTAAAGACAGTTCTGAAATCGAAAACATCATCACAACCCATGATGATTTATACAAATCCGACATCGACATCGATGTAAAAAGTGTAGCTGCCAAAGAAGTGAAATATTACTCCATTGCCTTAAAGCATGGTTTTGAACTGATAAAAAAATACGATCTTCTTACTACAAAGCACATTGTGGAAATCCAAAAGATTTTAGAGCAAAACGAAGCCGGCATCCGAACTCAAGCGGGAACGGTTCTCAAAAACCAGGCAACCGGAAAAACGGTCTACACACCTCCTCAAGATCAAGCAGAAATCCTCGATCTTATTAAAAACCTTGAAGAATACATCAATACTAATGATGAGATCGAACCGCTCATCAAAATGGCTGTTATCCACTACCAGTTTGAAAGCATTCATCCATTTTATGATGGCAATGGCAGAACCGGCAGGATTATCAATATCCTCTACCTCGTTATGAATAAACTCCTCGATATTCCCATACTTTATTTGAGTAAATACATCATCAGAACAAAACAGGAGTATTACAGATTGCTGCAGGAGATCAGAACAACAAACTGTTGGGAAGAATGGATCGTGTATATGCTGATAGGTGTAGAAGAGACTTCCAATAACACGATTGAACTCATCAATAATATTCACGATGTGATGCAAAAAACTAAGGCTAATTTCCAAACGGAACTGCCCAAAATCTACAGCAGGGATTTGTTGGATATTCTCTTTCTGCATCCTTATACGAAAATCGATTTTTTAACGGAAAGATTAAACATCAGCCGCCAAACTGCTTCCAAATATCTTTCTTCGATTCATAAAATTGGAATTCTGGAAAGAAAGAAAATCAAAAATTCTATTTTTTACATCAATACCGATTTATTTAATCTTCTAAAAAAAGATGCAAATGTTGAAGGCTAAGCCTGCTCCACAAACATATAATCGCATGTTATAAAAATGATGGAAATTTAACATAGGTCTAAGCCTATGTTAATATTATTGAATATTTTTAACATAGGCTGCTGCTTATGTTAAAATTTTACGATTTTCTTAGCCCATCTTCCATCTCCAAACTAGTAAACCATTCAAATATATGACATACTCAATTATTTTGGACACTACACAATAATCCTGATATTCTCCACAATTTATTTCTTATTAGCTTCTTCTTCCGGTTTACCTGTCATTCGAACGTCATAGCGGGATGACCCCCTTATAACCAATTAACATTGTTGATAGCACATATCTAATAATCATGTTACTCCGGCTACACAGGATAAATTTATAATTACCCCCCCCCCAAAAAAAAAAATCGAAGGTATGAGATGAAGTAATGGATATGGAATATAACTTGCCCAAATAATCATCAGGGAAAAAAATGGACGGCGAGAGGTGATAATGAAAAAGAGATATAGCTTAATTATATTGATATTAATGGTTTTAGCAACGATGAATGCCGCCTTGATATTGGATCAACCGGTTAACTTGCAGCAGCCTGATGGCACCTGGCTCGCTCTATATGCAAGTGGCGATGAGTATTATAATTATCTGCATGATGCGGAGGGCTACACTATCATGCAGCATCCGGAAACGGGTTTTTTTGTTTACGCAGTTTCGGATAAGGGCAGCTTATCTGCAAGTGAGTATAATGTGCACGAATATGAAGCTGCTGCCCTGCCAATATCAGCAGGGCTAAGGATCAGTGAAAGTGAATACAGATACCGCAGGCAATTATTTGCCGTGCCTTCCCGATACCAGAGCAGGGCACCCACAGAAGGCACTCTTAATAACCTGGTGGTGTATATTCGGTTTGCAGATCAGACGGAATTTCCCGAGCCACGCAGCGTATTTGATCCGCTGTTTAATGCAGATGACGGCATTACGCCTTCTATGCTGTCCTATTATGAAGAAGTATCTTATAATCTTCTCACAATAAGCAGTACCCATTATCCTCTTACGGATATGCAAAACAATTTATCATATCAGGATGAGGAACCGCGTGCATATTATTCACCCTACAATGCTGTAACAAATCCGCTTGGGTATAGTGGCTGGGAAGAACGGGCAATCAGAGAACAGGTACTGCTGGCTAATGCCGTGGCATATATAGAATCTCAAGTACCGCCTGATCTTGATATAGACGGAGATGATGATAACAGAGTGGATAATGTCTGCTTTATAATACGTGGCGGCAATGATAACTGGGCAGACCTGCTTTGGGCTCACCGCTGGAGCTTATATATGGTGGAAGCCTATATAAATGGATTGCGGGTGATGGATTTCACGTTTCAGCCACGGACTCAGGTAAATGTGGGCACCTTGAATCACGAAATGTTCCATGCCCTGGGAGCACCTGATCTTTATCATTACAATACAGATGTATATGCACCCGCAGCGATGTGGGATATTATGGAAGGTGGCAATGGGCACATGAGTGGATATATGAAATATAGATACGGAAACTGGATCGAAGAAATACCCTTGATAAGTAGCTCAGGAACGTATTCACTAGCCCCTCTCACGGAAGCGGATAATAATATATACCGCATTAATTCCAGTAATCCTCTGGAGTATTTCGTGCTGGAATACCGCAGAAGAGTACCCAGTAGCTATGAAATGAATTTACCTTCAGAAGGCTTACTGATCTGGCGGGTGGATGCTACCCTGCACGGCGAAGGTAATGCAGATGGTCCACCAGACGAACTATATGTCTATCGCCCGGGTGGTACCGGTTCCACTAATGGCAATCCATCTGCAGCAACCTTTAATGCAGATTATGGCAGAACAGAATTTAATGACGCGACAAATCCGGCAGACTGGCTTCAGCATGGTGGTTACGGTGGGATATTTATCCATCAGACAGGTAGTGCCGGAGATAGTATTTCCTTTATCTATAACCCCGTAGAAGGTTTCATCGTGGGATCAATCAGCAGTAATTTAGAAGATGTGGATTACACGGAAGGAATTATAAGTCTGGGGACGGCAGAAATCCAAACCAATGAGGCAGGTGCCTATTCATATATGTATTACGAAGGTGTCTATGAAGCAATCGCCTGGTTACCCGGGCACGGCACGGAAACTGTGGAATTAGAAATTATTGCCAACGACGTTATTATGCAGGATTTTGAATTGTATTACCTCGAGCACCCTTATAATTTATCTGCTGAACTGGAGGGCTCGCATATCCTGCTGGAATGGTGTTTTGATGGCTATGATTACGAGAATTTTGAGCAATTTGCCGGTTATATTCGTCTAGGTGATAATGCCGGTTTTCAGCAAATATTTTTAACAACAGATGGCTATTATGAAACCACATTATCATCGATCTTTGATTACGCTTTTTATGTGGAAGCCCGTTACGAAAACGGCAACAGTGAGCCGTCTAACATCGTGGAAGTGATTTTCAGCAGTGACTATAATACAGAAACTTTGCCATCCGATGAAATTTTATTGCAAAATTATCCTAATCCCTTTAATCCTCAAACCACTATCGGTTTTTTTGTAACCACGCCGGAAATGATAAATTTATCCATCTATGATATCAAAGGCAGACTGGTGAAAACCCTGGCAAATCATCACTTTCCCGAGGGTCATCATTCTATTATCTGGCATGGTGATGACAATCTGTCCAGAAGCGTTAGCGGTGGAATATATTTTTACAGATTGTCCGGGGAGAACAAAGTAAGCCATACTCAAAAAATGATCCTGATCAAATAGGCTCATATAAATTGCGCGGTAGTGATTTCTAAATACAGGCAGGATGCTGTTCCTGTAGATAAAAATTGACTTAAAAACAATGATTTCCACAATTGCGAATGAAAGAATTAATAAGAGAAAGGTATGGAAAAAAAGAAAAAAAAAGCTGCCCGGCAGGGACAGACAATAAATTATTATATGTGGAGATATTTTTATATCTTCATGTGCCTGATATTTCTGGCAGGCGGGTTTATTACCGGTGTATTTTATTATTACAGCCAGGAATTGCCACCCCTGTCTGAGCTTCATCAATATGATATGAAAGTAGGCTCCGAAGTATATGACCGCAATGATAAACTGATCCACACCTTTGCCTTTGAGCAAAGAAAACTTACAAATATAAATGAATTGCCCCACCATGTGAAAGATATTTTGATTTGCATTGAGGACAAAAATTTTGAAAGTCACTGGGGCATGGATTTATCCGGCTTTTTTCGCTCTTTACTGATGAATCTCAAAACACGCCGATTATCGCAGGGAGCATCCACTATAACGCAGCAATTGTCCCGAAACCTGTTTTTATCGCTAGATAAAACATTCCCCCGCAAGATCAAAGAACTTATGCTCGCCGTGATGATAGAGCATAATTACTCTAAAGAAGAAATCATGGAAATCTATCTTAACAAGATTCCTTTCGGCACAGGCTCTTATGGGATAGAAGCCGCCAGCAGTAAATTTTTTGATAAAAAAGCCCAGGACTTAACTGTATCCGAGGCGACAACCTTGATAGGCTTGATCCAGTTGCCCAATGCCTATTCACCAAAACACCATCCCGAAAGAGCATTGTGGCGCAAAAATATTGTTCTCCAGAGATTGAAAGATGAAAATGTGATAAACACAGTGGAATATTATGAAGCACTGGAAGACTCTATCCACTTAGCTCTCCCCAGAGAGCTTGGCACCGCAAAGGACTACTTTATTGAATATATCCGACCCATTCTGGAACGAAAATACGGCACTCACAGCCTGTTTAGTGGCGGAATGAAAATATATACTACGCTCGATACCGAATTGCAGGCTTATGCAGATACGCTTCTTAATCGCGAACTAACTAAATTCGAAGAAAAAAATGATTACAAAATAAAATACCAGGATATTCCTGAAGATACCGTAGATATTGTCACCCAATACGTGCAGGGCGGCGTGCTTTCTCTAGAAGCTGAAACCGGATATGTAAGGGTACTGATAGGAGGCAGAAATTTTAATCATAGCAAATTAAACCGTGTGATGCAGTCCTATCGTCAACCCGGTTCTGCTTTTAAGCCCATAATGTACACGGCTGCTATTGATAATGGCTATACACCTGCAACAATTATAAAGGACGAGATCACCACTTTTATCCAAAGCGACAGTATATTCTGGCAACCCAAAAACTATTCCCGAGAACAATTTGGATATCTCAGCTTGAGAAATGCTCTTAAGCATTCACGTAATGTATGGGCTGTTAAGATGCTCTATGATATCACGCCACAACTTGTTAAGCAATATTCACGAAATTTCGGGATAACTACCCCAATTTGGGCTGTCTATTCTATGGCTATGGGTACAAATGTGGTTCTCCCCTATGAATTGATCAGTGGCTATACTACCTTCCCCAATAAAGGTCATAGAGTGAAACCTGTATTTGTACGCAGAATCGAGGACTGCAATGGTAATGTTCTGGAAAGTAACATCCCTGAACGTATCCGCGTTGTTAATGAGCGAGTAGCCTGGCTGATGACCAATCTCATGCAAAGCGTTACTGAAGATGGCACCGGCGTGGGTATCCGCTGGCGGGGATATAAGTGGACAGCCGGCGCCAAAACCGGTACTACTGACGATTTTCGCGATGCCTGGTTCATCGGTTATAATAGAAGGCTGGTAACAGGTATCTGGGTGGGATTTGATGACAACTCTTCTCTTGGAAACAAGCAATCTGGTGCCACTGCTGCCCTGCCAGCATGGCCATATATCATGAAAAAGGCTATAGAACTGGATTCTCCAAAAAACAGTAAGGGTAAGCCAATTATTGAAAGCACGATTTATGATTTTGAAAAACCCGATGGTATTGTGCTTGAAAAAATTTCCAAAAAAACCGGTCTTCTTCCCGCAAATCCCTATGAAGAGACTATAGATGAATATTTTATTGCCGGAACTGAACCCACCGTTTTATCTGATACCCTAAAATATAATTTTCTTCCCACCATCTATCGTGAGCATTTTAAAGATTCTCTCGTTTTTGATCTGGGAGGCAAACCCTTTGATTATCCAGACAGCGTCCGCTATATTGCCAAAAGGCTGCCTTATTCACAGCGGGGTTCTATTAATTATTATCCACCACTGAACGTAAAACAGGATGTGGATTCCCTGTTTTATTATCTAAATGGCGAACGCTACAGACTGCCTCGCTGGGTGGATAGCCTCTTTATTATCAGGAATATTAAGATTGCCCTGGACAGCCTGGGAAACAGCTTACCGATTAATGATCCAAAGGCGGAAATATTTATCTATGGTGATAGTATCCGCTATCATTTCAAGCCGGCGATATTCGCTGAGAGCCGGATTGATTCCATATTCTATTACCTCGGCAAAAATGCCCACCCCTGGCCATCAGATACCCTTTGGCGACGTGAGCATATCCCACGCCGTCCTGATCTCAGAGGAGCCGTGGTTTACAAAAATAGAGAACTGGTTGAAATCCCCGATAGCCTTTTATATTGGATGGAGCCTAAAAATCTCCCACCGGATACACTCCAATTAGAAGAGAGATTGTTTCGTGATCTATGGCAAGAACAAACCCCTGAACTGGATTTTAGAGAGTAATGACCGGAAATATTATTCTGCTCCTTACACTGTCGGGCAGCCTGGTTTATTTCTATTACATCTTGCTTGCCTGGCAAGGCTATCATAAATCACAATCAAAATTAATCTCACGCCGTGAACAGGTATCTGTGGTTATCTCTGCCAGAAACGAAGCCCATAATATAAGGGAACTTATCACCAGATTGTCTAATCAGGACTACCCCCCCGAATTATACGAAGTGATTATCGCTGACGATGATTCAGAGGATCACACTGCAGAAATCATCCAGCAATATGCTCAAAAATGGCAATCCATAAAATTGCTTAGAATTAAGCGTGATCCGCAAACAGTTTCCGGTAAAAAATATGCTCTCTCACAGGCAATCAATGCCGCCACAGGTAGTATCATCCTTGTAACTGATGCAGATTGCCAGCCTTGCTCTTCCTGGATAAAATCAATGGTCGCCTGCTTTGAACCCGATACGAATATGGTCGCAGGCTTCTCCACCACTCCCCCACCACCTGCAAAAAAATTTTTGGATGTTGCCTGGTTTGAACATTTCGATTTTATGGCGATGTTTGCCTTAGCCGGTGGTTTGATCCTAAAAAATAAATATTTCTCCTGTTCCGCCCAGAACCTGGCTTATAGAAAATCAAGCTGGCAGGCGATAGGTGGCTTCTCAAAAATTATGCACCTTGTTTCCGGTGATGACGTTAATCTTATGCAATTATTCCGGGCTGCCGGAATGAAAATAAAATTTAATGTGAATTCTGCCAGTTATATGAAAACCAAAGCAGTATCAAGCTGGCAGCAATTGATAAATCAGCGAGCACGCTGGGCATCAAACACAAAATTACAGCTCTCGCTTAATCCCGAATTCTTTTTCTACCTCATGAGCGTGCTTATCATCACTTTTTCACCTTGGATTCTTCTTTTCTTTAATTTTCCAGCGGCTATAAGCATTATTGCCATCAGAATCATTATTGAGATGGCTTTTGTCCGCTACTGCTTCAATATTTTTCACGCAGAAAAAAATAGCTGGCTCTCTTACCCGGCCTGGCTGGTTATTCAGCCCTTTTATCTATTTATTGTCGGCATAAAAGGTTTTTTTTCTGATTTCCAATGGAAATAAAAAAAGGAGTTTTTATGAATAGGGTATTACTGATCTTATTATTATTGAACCTCATGGCTTTATCAGGTCAGAGTGAATTTGATGATTGGCTTAAATCTCAGGAAGAAGAGTATGGCAATTGGAAAAGCCAGCAGGATAAAAAATTCTCTGAGTTTCTCGAGCATGGCTGGAGCCATTACAAAACCAGCGAACACCCGCCACGTGATATCGTTCCCAAACCTGATGATATCCCCAATCCCGTTGACCACCAATATCCCGATCTGATGATCGGCAATCCTATCGATATCGATACCGCTGATATGATAGACAAACCTCCCAGCACCGCCAAAATCCTCGAAGATATACACCGGGAACAATTGTTATATGCAGTCTCCAAAGGCTCAAAGACTATCAGATTATCTTTCTGGGGACTTGTCTTTAATCTGAATTATAATCTGAATATGAAAATTGAAGAAATATTAAAATGTGATGAACAAAATATTGCCGCATTCTGGGGACAGATAAGTAATACAGATTATGAACTTATCTATAAAGACCTCCAAAAAATGAGGACAAAATTTGCACTTAATGACTGGGCTTTTTGCCAATTGATCTTCCACACTGGAGAAGAAATCTATCACTCCAATAAGATGGCAAACCTCTTTACCTGGTTTATTCTGACAAAAAGCGGCTTTGATTGCAAGGTGGGATATAATGAAGACAGCATCTATCTGCTCCTGGCTACCAAAAACCGAATCTATGGCGAACCCCACCTCATTATAGACGGCAGAGATTATTTCTCTATCGATCTCAGTAGAAATAAAATCAAGCCACTTAGTATCTATACCTATGCCGGCAATTATCCCGAAGCAAACGATCTGGTTGATCTTAACCTGTTCTCTTCTCCTTATTTTAATGAAGTGATTTTGCATAAGCAACTCTCATTTACATATGATGATAGCACTTATATTATCCCTGTCGAGATAAATCAAACTCTGGTGGAATTTCTGGCAGATTATCCCGCTACGGATTTATCAATCTATTTTAATTCCAGCATCTCACCCGGATTGCATCAGTCCCTTATTAATGGCATAACGCCCATTATCAATAATAAAACTCAGGCTGAAGCTTTGAATATTTTACTCCGATTCGTCCAGACTGCTTTCCAATACCAGACTGATGAACAGCAGTTTGGCGAAGAAAATAGTTTGTTTCCAGAAGAAACTATTTATTATGATTATTGTGATTGCGAAGACAGAGCGTTTCTGTTTTCATATCTTGTGCGTGAGTTTTTGAATCTAAATGTGATAGGTTTGGATTATCCGGGGCATATTGCCACCGCCGTTCAAACCGATTTTGATATCGCAGGTAACAAGGTGGCATACAACGGTAGAGATTACCTTGTATGCGATCCCACTTATATTAATGCTGATATTGGTTTTGTGATGCCGCAGTTCCTCGAAGTGGAACCTGTGATTATCCAATTCCGCTGATCCTTGGGAGGATTTTATGAAATTAGTTATTTTTGATGATGTTCACTATAAGAATTTTTTCCCTGTCACTTACACGCGGTCGATCGGTGACCTGCGAGTAGGTATCCTGAAACTGCGGCAAAGGATTAATTTTTTCCTGGAAAATGATGATAATATTTATATCATTGCTGATTATTTAGAGGATTTGTATAAAGAACGCCATCCGGACTGGATAATTAACCAAATGCCCGAAGGCGATGTCCTTCTGGTTAATTCACGCATTAAGATTACCGAAGAAATTGCCAAACGTATCCTTAATCTGCCAATAGACCACTATCTGGTTAATAACAAAGCGCTCGTAGCTGCCAGACTGGAAGTGGACGAGCAGGATCTGGCTGCTTCTCAAGTGGATTCTCTACTCATCGGAATGAGAGAAGAAGAACTGGAAGGCGATCTCATGTGGAACTGGATTTGGCAACTTATTACAGAAAATGGTGATTATATCCGCCGCGATTTTCAGGCTGCCTTTTATGATAAAGATAATAAATTTGATATAGAAACCGGCGTTACCATTATAGACCCTTACAATGTCTGGCTGGGCGAAGGCGTTGTTATCAAGCCCGGCGTCGTGATAGACGGCTCCTCCGGTCCTGTTGTTATTGATGAAGAAGCTCTCATTATGCCAAACGCCGTTATCAATGGTCCCGCTTACATCGGCAAAAAATCAGTCATCAAAGCCTGCGCCACTATTTATGAGAACACTTCTATTGGTCCCGTCTGTAAAATAGGCGGTGAAGTGGAAGGCTGCATATTTCAGGCTTATGTGAACAAGCAGCATAACGGCTTTATGGGACATAGCTATCTGGGCGAATGGGTAAATATCGGAGCCGGCACAAATAATAGCGACCTTAAAAATAACTATAAACCTATCAGAGTCCACAGCATCATGCATGAAGCAAAAATGGAAACCGGATTGCAATTCCTCGGCTGCCAGATTGGAGATCATTGCAAAATCGGCATTAATACCACTATCAATTCAGGCACTGTGATCGGATTCGGATGCAATATCTATGGCGAAACTATGGTGAAAGATTATATCCGCAATCTTCACTGGGGTGAAGCAGGAAATCTCCACGGCTACCAAAAAGAAAAATTTCTGGAAACTGTGGAAATGGTCAAGCTACGTAGAGGCTTGATTCTCAGCGATGTGGAAAAAGAGCTTTACATGAAACTGGAGCATCTCAATTCTGGCAATAGTAAATAAATGATATAACTTCTTTTATAAAGGAGAGTTATTGGAGAATAAAATGCAGGAATTTGTCGAAGTGGTTTTCCGGTCACAAAGAACCGGATACTTTGTAAATACTTCAGGACTGGGACTGGAGCCAGACCAGCAGGTAATATGCCGCGTAGAACGCGGCGAAGATATTGGTAAAATCTTAAATTGCTCCTATTCTGACCTGGAATTAGAAGAACGTTCCAAAATTAATGAAATCAATCCTATTACCCGGATCGCTACCGAACTGGATATTGAGCAGATAAATAATATCGAAGAACGTGAAAAAGAAGCTCATCTCAAATTTCTTAAAATGGTTTCTAAGTATCCTTTCGAAATGAAACTTATTGAAACTATTTATCAATTCGACGGTAATAAACTTACCTTCTTTTTCTCCGCCGATGGCAGAGTCGATTTCCGCGATTTTGTCCGCGAACTCGCCACCGAATTCCGCACTAGAATAGAGCTTCATCAAACTTCGGGACGTGAAGATGCCCGAAGATATGGCGGCTATGGTATGTGCGGCTGCCAGTATTGCTGCGTCTCATTCCTAAAAAAATTCAATCAGGTTAGCATTCAGATGGCAAAAGACCAGAATCTCATCGGTAACCTCAGTAAAATCTCAGGTCCTTGCGGCAGACTCCTCTGCTGCCTCCATTATGAAGAGGATTTCTACCTGAAAAAAATTGAAGAATTTCCGGTAGTTGGAGAATCCATTAAGCGTAACGGTAGAAATTGTACTGTAGTAAAAAACGATTACTATAATGATCAGATATTCCTGAAACCACCCGACGATGATCTGGAAATTCTCACCTTTGACCAATATAAAAAACTTCAAAAATTGGAGATCGATCTGACAGAAAAAAAATGAAGAGTAATACTATCTGGTCCTTAGAGCCTCTTGAACTGGAAAATATACTTATTGCTGCCGGTGAAAAGAAATACCGCTCCGATCAAGTGCTGAATTGGATTTACCGGCAGAATATCATCGATGAAGATAAGATGTCTAATCTCTCTCTGAGCACCAGAAAACTGATGCAGGAAAAATTTTCTCCCGCCCTGCCAAAAATTTCTCAAATTGATTTGTCAAATGACGGCACCCGCAAATTCCTCCTTGAATTGGAGGATAGTAATTATATTGAAATGGTGCTCATACCTGCTGGTGAAAAACTCACTTTGTGTATCTCATCACAGGTAGGCTGCCTCAGAAACTGCAGTTTCTGTGCCACAGCAAAAATCGGCTTGATAAGAAATCTCTCCGCCGGCGAAATCAACTCCCAGGTCTATCTCGCACAGCAATTGGCAACCCCACAAAAAATCACTAACTTCGTCTTTATGGGTATGGGAGAACCACTCGATAATCTGGATAACGTGATTAAAAGTATAAGAATTCTTAATAACGAAAAATGCTTTGCTATCAGTCCTCGCAGAATTACGGTTTCCACCTGCGGTGTGATACCACAGATAAAAAAACTCGGTGAATCGGGATTAAAGGTCAAGCTGGCAGTTTCTCTCAATAGCGCCATTGATGAAAAAAGAACTCAGATCATGCCCGTTAATAAAAAATATCCACTCCCTCTTCTTAAATCCGCTCTCCTGAATTATACCAAAATCACACCCTTTAGAATCACTTTTGAATATGTGATGATCAAAAATTTTAATATCAGCTTCAAAGACCAGAAAGCTCTGGCAAAATTTACCGGAGATATCTCAAGCAAAATCAATCTTATCCCCTGGAACCCCATACCAGAGACAGGTTGGAAAAGCCCCAATCAAGCAGAAATAGATCAATTTATTGCAGGTCTTTACAAAATATCCAACGTGCCGGTTACCCTGCGAAATAGCCGCGGCAAAGATATTATGGCTGCCTGCGGGATGCTGGCTGGAAAAAATCAGCATGCTCAACCCGCAGACAGAACCCCCTGATCAGTCTATTCTACTTTATCTAATATCTTACGCGTGATCTCCTGCATCACCTGAGCAGCTTCCAGTTTACCAAAATCATAGATATAAGGCCTGCCTTCATCACCCGTATTCACAATCTCAGGGTCTATCGGAATGCTCCCCAATATCTCCACATTAAAATCAGATGCCGCTTTCTGTACACCTGTCCCTGAAAATATACTTATTAACTCACCACAATGTGGACATTTAAATGATCCCATATTCTCTATTATACCCAAAACCGGTACCTTGAGCATCTCCGCAAAACGGATTGATTTCCGCGCATCCAGTAATGACACATCCTGAGGAGTGGATACTATCACGGCTCCATCCATCTTTCCTATCGTCTGAATTGCCGATAATGGCTCATCACCTGTACCCGGAGGACAATCAACTATCAAATAATCAAGCTCGGGCCAATTTATGTCCGATAAAAATTGCTTGATTGCTCCAAGCTTTAAAGGTCCTCGCCAAATCACCGGATCATCCGGATTCTGTAACATACTCGCCAAAGTGACTGCGTAGAGATTATTAACTATCTTCAAAGGCTTGGCTCGTACGCCGTCATCACTCATCTCCAGACGCCTGCCTTCTACACCCAGCATCTTGGCTATTGATGGTCCATGGATATCAACATCTAATAGTCCTACCTTCTTGCCCTGCAAGGCTAAGCCGTAGGCCAGATTAACTGCCACTGTACTCTTGCCCACCCCGCCTTTGCCGCTTATTATCACTATCTTATGCTTGATCCGCGAAATGTTATCCCTTAAATGCTCCTCAGATAATTGCTTGTCTGCCGGACTCTGTACATTGCTCATCGTCACCTCCAAAATTTCTTTCTTTCAATAAATGCAAATTTATTTGCTACCCTATAGTGTCAACTGGAAAAAATGGTATCCATGCATCATAATACTCTCCAAAAATATTCAGCTCCTGTTATCACCAGGTCAAATGCAGTTAAATTTGTTTACCATAATACATATTTAATATTATTTCATCAAAAATGCCCTATTTTACTATATTACATCACTATCTGTATTTTTATTACTTCAATACCTAACCCGCTGTATCTGTAAAAGAAGCAAAAATAAAAAAATTGCTTGACTGATAAAAAAGATTCCAAATTTATGAGGGCTAATAAAAATTTCAAATGAAGGAGAAAAGTACACAATGGCTGAAGAAAAAGCAATTAGCTCATTTATGAGCAAAGGAAAGACGTTCCCCCCACCAGAAAGAATCCGCAAAAATGCCTACATAACTTCTGATGAGCAATATAAAGAATTGTGGGAAAAATCTATCAACCAACCCGAAGAATTCTGGATGGAACAAGCAAAAACATTGCACTGGTTCAAAGAACCTACCGAAGCTTTGAAGTATAATTGGGATTCCAAAGCACGCAATATCGAGCATACCTGGTTCAAAGATGGAGAGCTTAATATTAGCTATAACTGTCTGGACAGACACCTCGGAACCCCCATCGCCAAAAAGACAGCTATTCTATTCCAGGGCGAAGAAGAAGAAAATGTAAAAAAATACACCTATGAAGAACTGCATACTGAAGTCTGTAAGTTTGCTAACGTATTAAAATCAAAAGGTATCCAAAAAGGTGACCGCATTGCTATTTATATGCCTATGGTGCCCGAACTCGCTATCACTATGCTTGCCTGCACCAGAATCGGCGCCATCCACTCGATCATTTTCGGCGGATTTAGCTCTGATGCTATCCGCGGCAGAGTTAATGACTCCGATTGTAAAATGCTTATCACCGCAAACGTCTCACTCCGCTCCGGAAAACACATCAAGCTCAAAGATATCTCAGACGAAGCACTCAAAGATACCCCCACCATAGAAAACGTTATAGTAATCAAAGTTAATGATGAACCCTGCCACATGGAACCAAATAGAGACTTCTGGTATCATGACGAAATGGCAATAGTGGATGCAAATTGCGAAGCTGTTCACATGAATGCCGAAGACCCTCTCTTCATACTTTATACCTCCGGCTCTACCGGAAAACCAAAAGGCGTTGTTCACTCTACTGCCGGCTATCTGCTGCATACCGCGCTCACTCACAAATATGTATTTAATATCCACGATGATGATGTGTATTGGTGCACTGCTGATATCGGCTGGGTAACGGGTCACAGCTATATTGTATATGGTCCTCTCGCCAATGGCTCTACCTCCGTTATGTTTGAAGGCGTGCCCACTTATCCCGATGCCGGTCGCTTCTGGCAGATCGTTGATAAGTTCCAGATCACTGTTTTCTATACTGCACCTACTGCTATTCGTGCTCTTATGAGGCTCGGTGATGATTGGCCACTCAAATATAAACTCGATTCTCTTAGAATCCTCGGCTCCGTAGGTGAACCTATCAATCCTGAAGCCTGGATTTGGTACTATGAGAAAATCGGGCGTTCAAATTGCCCTATCATGGATACATGGTGGCAAACAGAAACCGGCGGCTTTATGATCACTCCTCTACCCGGAGCTCATACTCTCAAACCCGGCAGCGCCTCTCGCCCATTCTTTGGAGTCGATCCCGTTATCCTCAGAGATAATGCTACCGTGTGTGATATCAATGAAGGCGGAAAACTCTGCATAAAAAAACCATGGCCCGGTATGATGCGTACTATGTGGGGAGACCATGAAAGATTTATTGATACATATTTCACTATGTTCGACGATTTATATTTCGCCGGTGATGGCTGCCGCATAGATGAAGACGGCGATTACTGGTTACTGGGAAGAATTGATGACGTGGTAAATGTTTCCGGTCACCGCATCGGTACTGCCGAAGTAGAAAGTGCCCTCGTGAGCCATCCTGCCGTCGCAGAAGCTGCCGTTACACCTATCCCGCACGAAATCAAAGGACAGGGGCTATATGCTTATGTTACTCTAGTTGGTGATGTAGAACCCACTGAAGAACTTAAGAAAGAGCTGGTTAAGCATGTCCGCTCAGAAATCGGACCTATCGCTACCCCGGAAGCAATTCAATGGGCTCCCTCACTTCCCAAAACACGCTCCGGCAAGATCATGCGCCGTATCTTAAGAAAAATTGCCGAAAACAGCGCAGACAGCCTCGGCGATATCACTACTCTCGCAGACCCAAGTGTCGTAGAAGCTCTTATTAAAGAACGAAAACTCATTAAGTAGTTCTTTCGTATAATAAAGCCGGATTTGCCTGCCCGCATTTCCGGCTTTTCTCAATAAATGAAAAAAAAGGAGAACAAATGCCTGAAAAAAAGATTATGAATAGAAATTTTGCGGTTTTTGGTGCTATCATCATTCAGTTCTGCCTGGGCGCCATCTATGCCTGGTCTGTATTCACTCCTTCACTCACTGATAATGGCTGGTCAAAAACCCAAACCCAGGCTGTATTTTCTGCCGGCCTCGCTCTTTTTGCCATCGTAATGGTGCTCGCAGGACGTATGATGCCAAAACTGGGTCCCAAAAAACTTGCCATGTCCGGAGGGGTGGTGCTTGGTCTTGGCTATTTGCTGGCAGGTCTCTTGGGCGGTACAAATTTCTGGTTGATTTTTTTCTTTATCGGTATTATCGGCGGATCGGGTATCGGCCTGGCTTACGTAGTCCCCATCGCTGTGGGCATGAGATGGTTTCCAGATAAAAAAGGACTTATCACGGGTCTCGCTGTAGCCGGCTTTGGCTTTGGCGCCACACTTTGGGTGAAACTCGCCGGCAACTGGGGAAATCTTATTGAAACCCACGGCTTAAGCAATACTTTCACTATCTATGGCATTATTTTCTTTATCGCTGTCCTGCTGGGCAGCGTCTGGATGGTTTTCCCGCCGGAAGGCTGGAAACCTAAGGGATGGATACCCTCAGAATCACAGAAAAAAGCCGATCACTCTGATAAACAGTTCAATAGCGGCGAAATGCTCAGAACACCCCAATTCTACATGATCCTCCTCACCTTTGTCTTCGCTGCCAGTGCCGGATTAATGGTTATCGGCAATATTGTGCTTTTTGCCAAAGATGAATTGGCAAAAGCAGGTATCGATGATGCCGCTGCCGTCGCTATTGCAGGCACCGCCATGGCTGTTTTCTATGCCATTGCTAATGGCTTGGGTAGAATTATCTGGGGCTCTATCAGTGATAAAATAGGTAGAAAAAAATCCATAATGCTAAACGTGATATCGCAAGGTGTTTTAGTGATCGTTTTTCAATGGATCGCCGGCGTAGAAGGATTGCTCTATCTGGGTGCCGCTCTGATCGGATTCAATTTCGGCGGCTGCTTCTCTTTGTTCCCATCTATCACTGCCGATACATTCGGCACTAGATATATCGGACAAAATTACGGCTGGGTTTTTCTCGCCTACGGCTTTGGAGGTATTATGGGTCCTATTCTCGCTGGAAAACTCGGCGACCTCAAAAATTTCCCCCTCGCCTTCACTATCTCCGGGATACTCTGCCTCATCGCCGCCATCATCATATTCCAAGTGAAACCACCAAAACTAAAATCTGCCTAAACTTATATTTTTTGTTTTCGTGAACATGGTTGACCAAAGTTAACTATGTTCACGTTTTTTTTCCAAATTTTCTCTTCACTTATAATATTTTCCTCAAAAATTCGCATATTTCCTTGACACCATTGCCTAATTATTATTATCGCATAAAAAGAATAATTTGGAGGTGAATATGCCTTTAACCAAACTGGGGGACTTAATAGAGCTTATTAAAGAAAACCCCAAAAAACGTCTCGTAGTCACTTTTGCCCAGGAAGAAAACACTATTAGAGCTTGCCGCGATGCTTGTGAACTAGGCTTTGCCGAAGTAACCTTAGTTGGTGACGAAGAGATGATCAAAAGTATCTGCCTTGAGAACAAAATTGACCCATCAATTTTTGAGATTATTAATGAAACTGATGACATCCTTGCTGCCAAAAAATCTATTTCGCTAATGAAATCCGGCTATGGACACGTTCTCATGAAAGGACTTATTTCCACAGATAAAATGCTGAGATGTATCCTCGATAAGGAGGATGGCTTAATGATCCCGGGGGCTTTGCTCACTCATATTTCTATAGCAGATATCCCCAATCATCGTAAACTCCTGCTCTTCACCGATGCTGCCTTTATTCCCAGACCTAATATCGACCAAAAAATCGATATGACCCGATACATCATTGATACTGCCCGAAAGATCGGTATCAATAGACCAAAAGTGGCTATCATCTCTTTCTCGGAAAAGGCAAATCATAAAATCAAGGAAGCTGTCGATGGGCTGATCATCTCCAAAATGGGGGAACAGGGTCTGATAAAAAACGCCGATATCGATGGGCCGCTGGCAATCGATCTGGCAATCGACTCCGAAAGCGTTCGCACAAAAGGCGTAAAAAGCTGCGTGAACGGCGATGCAGATTGTCTCGTTTTCCCCTTCCTCGAAGTCGGAAATGTCTTTTTTAAATCGCTTACCTATTTCGCTAAAGCAGAAATAGCCACCTATATCGTAGGTACGCAAGTCCCAATCGTGATATCATCAAGAGTCGATACCGAAAAAAGTAAATTGTATTCCATCGCTTTTAATTGCTTCATGTGTGAAAAAGGTTTTCTATGAAAATAGCTCTAGCTTCTGACCACGCTGGCTTTGCCCTAAAAGAAATTATCAAAGAGCACCTCTCTGCAAACGAAATCAGCGATTTTGGCGTTTACCACGAAAATAGTGCGGATTACCCGGATACCGGCTTCCCCGCTGCACAGGCTGTCCAAAATAATGTCTGCCAAAGAGCTATTCTCATCTGCGGCACCGGTATCGGAATGTCTATTGTGGCAAATAAAGTCAAAGGCATCAGAGCCAGCTTATGTCATTGCCCGGCTTTTGCCCAACTCACCAGAAAACATAATGATGCTAATGTGCTCGCTTTACCCGGAAGATTCCTGGATGTATCTGTCGCTCTCGAAATTGTAGATATCTGGCTCGCTACAGAATTCGAAGCAGGCAGACACCAGAAAAGAATCGATAAAATTACCGAATACGAAAATAAACAAAATATTTAATTAGGAGGATTTATGCAATCCATAAAAAAACAGGACCCTGTGCTCTATGCTGCCATGCAAAACGAAGTTAAAAGGCAGGCTGGTAATCTGGAACTGATTGCCAGCGAAAATTTTGTCTCTCCCGCTATCCTGGAAGCCGCCGGCAGCGTCCTTACCAATAAATATGCCGAAGGCTACCCCTACCGCTGGAGCAAAAAAACCGATAAAATTAATTATAACCTATATGGCAGATACTATGGCGGCTGCGAATTTGTCGATGAAGTAGAAAAACTTGCCATAGAAAGAGCAAAAGAACTCTTTGGGGCCGAACATGCTAACGTGCAGCCGCACAGCGGCAGTCAGGCTAATATGGCTGCTTATTTTGCCCTGCTTTCTCCCGGAGATAAAGTGCTCTCCCTGGAACTCTCCCACGGCGGTCACCTCACGCATGGACACCCTCTCAGCTTCTCAGGAAGACTATATGATATCATCCCCTACCAGGTGAATGAACATACCCAGATCTTTGATTATGATGAAATCCGCAGACTCGCTTTAGAAAATAAACCAAAAATGATCCTTACCGGAGCCAGTGCCTATCCCCGTGAAATCGATTTCCCAAAATTCCGCGAAATAGCTGATGAAGTGGGAGCCTTTTTTGTGGTAGATATGGCTCATATCGCAGGATTAGTCGCTACCGGTATGCACTCAAACCCCGTTCCCTATGCCGATGTGGTTACCACTACTACGCATAAAACCCTCCGCGGTCCACGCGGCGGCTTGATCCTTTGCAAAGATAAATTTGCCAAAGATATCGATCGTGAAGTTTTCCCCGGCGTCCAGGGCGGTCCCCTTATGCATATCATTGCCGCCAAAGCAGCCGCTTTCAATGAAGCACTTCAGCCTGAATTCAAAATCTACCAGCAGCAGGTTGTCAATAATGCCAAAGCTCTCGCCGCTGCCCTTATAGAAAATGGTTTTAATCTCGTAAGCGACGGTACAGATAATCATCTCATGCTCATAGACCTGGGCACAGAGGATTCCGGCGGTCCCAGCGGAAAGAAAATGGAAGGTTCCCTCGATAATGCCGGCATCACTGCCAATAAAAATACTGTGCCTTTTGATACACGCCCGCCTTTCGTCGCCTCCGGCATAAGACTCGGCACCCCCGCTGTCACTACTCGCGGTATGAAAGAACCTGAGATGAACATTATTGCTGATTTCATTAAACAGGTTAGAGATAATTACGATAAGGATGAAGTCCTCGCTGATATCAAAAATGAAGTCAGTAATTTCTGCAGTAAATTCCCCCTGTACCAGAACCTGATAGATTGATTTCTTGTTCATTAACTCCTATTTATGAACAGGGCGGCTCATATCTCGGTATGAGCCGCCCACTTTTTTTTCACCCGCATAAACCCTTCCTTAAAAAAGCCCCCATCTCTCCAAATC
>CAZRXY010000118.1:0-34777 GCA_964604155.1 uncultured Candidatus Cloacimonadota bacterium
GATCTCGTTATCAGCTCTGGCAGCCCCCGTTATCTCTATCCAAAATAACCCTTCGGTCGAAATGACTGATCAGGAAATCAAAGATGCAGTAGCTGCCAGCATCGGAGTCCTTTCTCTGGAAAGTATTGAAGATAAAGATTATATCTTCATCGCTGTCACGGAAGAAGGCTGGATTATTGTAGAAATCGACGGCGATTATTACATCGTAATTCCCGATAGCGAGTAGTTTAACTGAAGACTGAAAATGAAAATGCGAAAATGCGAAGATGAGAAGATGAGAAAAGGAGGCGATAACCTGCAGAATTTGATTATGCTGTGATCATTATCGGATACGACTACCAGTCAGCTAAGACCATGCGTAAAGGCAGAGCCTTCCGCAAGGTGCGATTTGCAGACTGGTGAGGGGTTCTATGCTTTCCGGGGAGTATCTAAAAAAGCCGCCACCATTGCGAAGGTATATCTTCCATGCGCAAGGTGGCTTGCTACCTTTTATTTTTATCATCCCCTTTCCGGATAACTTGAGAGCCGGACACCAAAATCATTCCCGGGTGATGCAGTATCTTTTTTGGGGGTCTTTGGTCTATCTCATAAATCTCAGCGTCTAAAGATCATCCTTTGGTCTTTATAGACCAGAGTTAGTTCGTCATTTTTTATATTCACCTTTGGGAAGAAAATGAATCCGGTGCGTTTTGCCTGGGGGAAAATCTCGCCAAAGGCAAAAGAGTCCCTCATCAGGTTTCGCTTTGCCCTTCGCCACTCTTCCAGGAAATTAGATTGGTCTTGAATGCTAACCAGTTTTTTGTCATCCCACTCTTCGATATTTTTCACAACCAGATATTGCAATTCACTATTCAGTAGTATATTTTCTATCTGATCGATGCTCAGGGGATCACTTTGGTTACCGTTTTGGTCAAGCAGGGCAAAATCTGAAGCGTCCACTTTAAGTTTATCGCGGGTATGATTTTTTACGGTTACATGGAATGTGGTGAAATAGTCATTAAGATTCTGCGGCTCTCCAGTCCAATAGAGATTTTGGGCAACGAGTTCTATTTCAGGCGATTGATATAGATAAGAGGCATTTAGAATTCTTAATCCATCGCCTCCTACGGGCATGTATCTATTGGCACACCCCGTCAGTAAAAAAATGAGCAGTGTGCTTATAAGCCAAAATCTCAAATACCTCATTTTAACCTCAATCCAGGAAATCTATCTCTCCCTGTACTGCTTTTCTTTCTTCGTTATCTTCCTCAAATTCCTTCTGGTCTTCTTCTTCATCCAGGATTTCATCGATATCCTCATCCATATCTTCCTGAAGATTTTCCTCTGAACTATCATCCTCGTCCAATTTTATGTTTTCATCATCCAAGATGTCAACATTATTTTCTTTCATGGCAGCATCCAATTCGGAATTTTCACTATTATCGGAATTTAGATCATCATCAGTATCATCTTCCGGCGTGATACGGGCTATATCATAAACTTTGTCGCCATCCTTGAGATTAATTAATCTAACGCCCTGGGTACTTCTTCCAATAACTGTGATTTTATCGACACTTTGGCGTATAATCATCCCGCTTTTGGTCACTATCATGAGGTCGTCATTATCAACCACTTCCATTAGCGAGATCAGGTTGCCGTTTCGAGCGCTGGTTCTGATAGTGATCACTCCTTTACCACCGCGACGGGTTTTTGAGTATTCTTCCAAAAGACTTCGTTTACCAAATCCGTTTTCACTAATTGCCAGGAGAGTTCCTTCGCGTTTGACGATCACCATTGCCACTACCTCATCGCCTTTTCGCAATCTGATACCCCGCACTCCGTGTGAATTTCTACCCATGGGACGAACGTTATCTTCGGCGAATCTGTTTGCATAACCATATTTAGTGGCGAGAATGATATCATTATCACCATCAGTGATTTGAGAATCTATCAGTCTGTCATCTTCATCAAGATTAATCGCAATTATACCGGAAGCCCGGGGGTGGCTGTATGCCTGCAGCGGTGATTTTTTAACCGTGCCATTTTTGGTGACCATAGTGATGAAATATTGCTCTTCGAAATCTCTTACGGTAACAAAAGATTCGATTTTTTCGTCTCTTTGCAATTGCAGCAGGTTGACAATAGCCTTGCCGCGAGCTGTGCGGCTAACTAGTGGCACTTTATGCACTTTGAGCCAGTAGCATTTCCCCATATTCGTAAAAAAGAGGATATAGGCATGAGTAGAAGCTACGAAGATGGATTCAACGAAATCTTCATCTTTCAGATTTGAGCCGGATAATCCTTTACCACCACGACCCTGCTTGCGGTAAGTATCTATTGGCAGCCTCTTGATATAACCTTCATGCGAAATAGTAACGACCATATCTTCATCGGCGATCATATCTTCTGTATCGATATCGGATGAGCCTTCCAATATGACGGTACGGCGCGGGTCACTGTATTTCTCTTTGATCTCGAGGGTTTCGGATTTAACTATCTCCATCCGTATTTCACGCTTTTCAAGAATTTCTTTTAGCTCTGCTACAGTAGCCAGCAATTGTTTATATTCTTCCTCAATTTTCTCGCGTTCTAACCCGGTGAGTCGCTGAAGCCGCATTTCAAGAATTGCCTTTGCCTGAATCTCGCTGAGTTTAAATTTCGCCTGCAGACTCTCATTTGCTTCAGCAGTTGTAGCAGAAGCACGGATAGTAGCGATTATTTCATCGATATTATCAAGAGCAATCCGCAAGCCTTCCAGAATATGAAGCCTTCTTTCGGCATTATCAAGCTCAAATTGAGTGCGGCGAACTATAACATCATGCCTGAACTTGATAAATTCCTGGATCAGCGTCTTCATATTAACAATTTTGGGTACCCCGCCTACGAGGCAACGATTATTAACGCTGAAACTCGTCTGCAACTGAGAGTATTTATACAGCTTATTAAGTACCGCATTACCTTCATAATTCCGCTTGATGGTGATCATCAGTCTCATGCCCTGACGCCCACTTTCGTCTCGGATATCAGAGATTCCCTCAACTCTTTTCTCTTTCACCAGACTCACGATTTTCTCTATCAGTTGCGTTTTGCCCAGCATATAGGGGATTTCTGTGACTACAATGGATTCCGAACCATTATTTTTGGTTTCAATACCAGCCTTTGCCCGGACAATTATCCTGCCATTGCCGGTCTCAAAATAGTCTCTTATCCCGCTTCTACCAATAATGTATCCTCCAGTAGGGAAATCTGGACCTTTGATGTATCGCATAAGTTCTTGAGGTTCCAGGTCTGGATTATCGACCATTGCTATAATGGCATCACAGGTTTCACCCAGATTGTGAGGAGCCATATTTGTAGCCATACCTACAGCTATACCGGTAGAGCCATTAACAATGAGATTAGGGAACTTAGAGGGAAACACGGTGGGCTCGGTGCGGGTATCATCATAATTAGTGCGAAAATCCACAGTTTCTTTTTCAAGATCTGCCATCAATTCAACCGCTTCTTTTTGCAATCTGGCTTCCGTATAACGCATTGCAGCAGGAGGATCACCGTCCTGGGAACCGAAATTTCCCTGCCCATCCACTAACATATATCTGAGGCTCCAGGGCTGAGCCATCCGCACAAGAGTGGGATACACAACCTGCTCACCGTGTGGGTGATAATTACCAGAGGTATCACCGGCGATTTTGGCACATTTCCTGAATCCTTTGCCTGGAGTCAGGTTCAATTCATTCATAGCAAATAATATTCTTCTCTGTGAGGGTTTGAGACCATCCCGCACGTCCGGTAATGCTCTTGAGACGATTACGCTCATTGAGTATTCCAGATAAGCTTTTTTTAGTACTTCATCAATTTCTATAGATTCTATTCTTGATCTATCGTGTATCATTTATCCCCCTAAACATCTATTTCCGCATAAACGGCATTCTCTTCGATAAATTGTCGTCTTGGTTCCACCTCGTCACCCATCAATATAGTGAACATGCGGTCTGCTTCTATGGCATCATCTATCCGCACGGATGTGAGAATACGTTTTTCAGGATCAAGAGTGGTTTCCCATAACTGATCCGGATTCATCTCACCCAGACCTTTGTAACGCTGGATATGCAATCCTTTTGAGCCGCCAAATTCTTCTATTGCCTTGTCACGCTCATCCATGGAATACACATAGCGTTTCTTATTACCCTTCCTCACCAGAAAAAGAGGTGGTCTGGCGATAAAAACGTGACCCTCATCTACAAGTGGTCTCATATAGCGGAAAAAGAATGTTAATAAAAGTGTGGCAATATGCTGTCCATCCACATCAGCATCCGCCATGATAATCACCTTGTTATATCGCAATTTGCTGATATCAAATTCCTGCCCAATACCTGCACCCAGTGCCAGAATAACCGGCTGAATTTTATCATTATTCAATACACGGTCTATTCTTGCCTTTTCCGTATTCAGCATTTTTCCCCAAAGTGCCAGTATTGCCTGAAATGTGCGGTCTCTGCCCATTTTGGCAGAACCTCCGGCAGAATCACCCTCGACCAGGAAAATCTCGGTCTGAGAAGGGTCTTGGATAGAGCAATCTGCCAGTTTACCCGGAAGACTGCCGCTCTCAAGGACAGACTTACGGCGGGTAAGTTCTCGAGCCTTCCTGGCAGCTTCACGGCTTCGTGCTCCCAGAAGTGCCTTTATGCAAATCGATTTTGCTTCGGACGGATGCTCTTCAAAATAGATCATCATCTTTTCATATACTACAGAATTAATAACGCTTTCTACATCAGAATTCTGCAGCTTGGTTTTGGTTTGCCCCTCAAACTGCGGGTTAGCGACCTTTACAGAAACCACTGCTGTGAGACCTTCTCGGATATCATTACCCTGGGGTAGCACTTTTTCTTTACTCATGGACGAATCATTGCGGATATAGGTATTAACCGTACGCGTTAAAGCAGCCTTGAAACCAATTAGATGTGTACCGCCCTCAATAGTATTGATGTTATTGGCAAAACTCAGTATCGTCTCCTGAAAACCCTCATTATATTGCAGGGATACCTCAAACTCGATGCCGTCTCTGCCACCTTCTATAAAAAGAGGATCGGCAAATAAGGGTTTCTTATTCGTATTAAGGTACGCCACAAATTCATTGATCCCGCCATCATAACGAAACTCATGCGTTCTGCCGCTACGCTCATCTTTGAGATTAATACTCACTCCCCTATTTAGAAAAGCCAGCTCCCGCAAACGAACACTTAGATAATCAAAACTAAATTCTACCGTCTCAAATATTGTAGTATCCGGCTTGAACCGGATCCTCGTGCCTGTATCATTATAATCAAATTCGTCTTCCAGCACCATTAGTCCTGTCACCGGAATACCCTTTTCATAGCATTGGTAGTAATGTTTACCGCTTTTCTTGATGAATACTTCCAGTTTCTCTGAAAGGGCATTAACTACAGATACGCCCACACCATGAAGCCCTCCTGATACTTTATAGGACTTATTATCAAATTTACCACCGGCATGCAAAACCGTCATCACTACCTCAACCGCCGGGATTTTCTCGGTTTTATGCATCTCTACCGGTATTCCTCTGCCGTTATCGATAACGCTGACGAATCCATCAGGATGAATGATCACCGAGATCTCGTCGCAATAGCCTCCTAATGCCTCATCAATACTGTTATCCACTACCTCATATACCAAGTGATGAAGCCCTCGCTCCGTAGTACCGCCAATATACATCGCCGGACGCTTGCGTACTGCTTCCAGACCTTTTAGCACTTTAATATTACTGGCATTATAATTACTGTCTGTCATAAGCTCCTCGCTGGAATTTCACTATTATTTTTGCGAAATTCTTTCTCGTTATTTCTAAGCCATTCTTACCTGACTGCCAAATGGTGTCAAATATTTATTTTTATAGTAAGTTAGCTCTCATAAATGCCAATCTGTAGATATCCGGGTAATACCTGCTAACTACATATAATATAGTGTTTTATGGTTATAGCTGCCTGAACCTGCCAAAATTGAAGTGTAAAATCTTTTTTTATCGCCTTTATGATGGTAGTTAAAGGCAAAATATACCAAAAAAAATAAGTAAACTTACAATCTTCAATATAACTTGTTACAGTTACATATCTCATTAATATTAATAACCTTATAACTGGTACATATTATTGTATTTATCACTATTACCTTATATCTGCCTTTGTATCAATGCATTAATAGAGGCATTATTAAACGGAGTCGGAAAAACTTTCAATGTAAACTGGCTCAGGCTATCAGACTGGAATCAGTTAGATGAGATAATGAATGCAGCGGAATCCCGTTAGATATTTTTCAAAAGTGCTTCTTTAGTCTGTGAGCAGATTTTGTGGCTTTCATTAAGTGACGAGCTTTCCACATAGAGGCGAATAATGGGTTCTGTGCCACTTTTGCGGATATGTATCCAGTAATGTGGTTCAATAATCTTAATTCCATCAGTTCTATCTGTAAATCTATCAGCGGCAAAATTTTCAGCATTATCCATCACCTTGTCTAATTGCTGGTGAGCTACGGTAATTTTATCTTTGGCAAAGTAGTAGCGTGGGATATTGTCAGCAAGTTGACTGATATTTTTTTGTGATTGAGCCATAAAGGCTAGTATGATAGCCATACCTGCTGGTGCATCTCGAGTATAATGTACATCCGGGCAGATAATACCGCCATTGCCTTCACCGCCAATGGGGCTTTGGATATCCATCATTTTTTTCCCCACGTTAATCTCGCCGATAGCTGTGCGGATAACCTGGCAGTTATAGCGGGCGGCGATATCTTCTGAAGCCATGGAAGAGGAGAGGTTAGTGACTACGGTTCCGGGCTTGCGGGCAAGGATAAAATCTTCTGCCAGCAGCAGTGAGAATTCTTCAGAGAGGCAATTACCTTTTTCGTCCACAATGCTAAGTCTGTCCACGTCTGGATCCGTGGCAAAACCTATATCCGCCTGAAATTTTTTCACTGCCAGGCAAAGCCCTCCGAGATTTTGATTAAGTGGTTCCGGTGGATGGGCAAATAATCCCGTTGGCTGAGAATTGAGCTCAATAACTTCACAGCCTAACTTTTTCAGTAGCAGGGGCGAGATCAGTCCTCCGGCACCATTAACGGAATCAATCACGACTCTGAAGCCCGCAGCTTTGATTTTATCTAAGTGCAGATATGGTATTTCGAGTATAGCCTTTATATGATCGTTAGCAGCTTGGTCATAAGTTGATATTGTTCCTATTGAATCATACCTTTTCCAGCGGGGAACAGAATTGAGAGAATCCATGAATTTGTCAGCCTGCTCGGGTAAAAGAAACATTCCGCCCTTACCCACAAATTTAAGGGCATTCCATTCCGCCGGATTATGTGAAGCTGTTATGGATATGCCGCCGGAAGCTGATCCGTCTTTTTCCACAGCCAGCAGAACAGTAGGCGTGGAGACAATACCAAGGTCTACCACATCACAGCCCACGCTTATGAGTCCAGCGGTTACTGCATTGAGCATAGCAATACCTGTTGTACGGGAATCTCTGCCAATTATTATTTTCCCGCTCTGGGAAAAAATGCCAAAATGGGCGGCATAATTAAGAACAAGATCTGGCGTGAGTGTATCCCCAAAGATACCCCGCACCCCTGATACTGAGACCATAAGTTTACTCATTTATCTAATCCTCCGGATATTTTTTACAGGTCGATTTTAAGAAATTCACCCTCAAGGACAAGGAAATTGTTCTTTGCTACAAAGGGAATAGTACTTAAGAGTTTATTATATTTACTAATTTGATCTTTTCTAATTATGCCACCGGTTTTGTAATCAATCACCATGATCTCTTTTCGCACGTGGCTAACCAGCAGACGGTCAATGCGGTATTCTTTGCCATACCCATCAAAGACAGAGTATTCGCAATATGCGGTATCCCAGAGTGCAGGCGAAAAATACTCAGCGTGGGTTTTCAGGAAATCATTAATTTTATCTGTAACCTGCAGGATTATGCTCTGGTGAACCAGGCTGCCGTAAAAAGCGAGGGTGCGATGCGCTGCAAGCTTACGTGCCTCAGGGCTGTCAAATTTTATATTTTCCAGATAGTAGTGAGCAATATTGCCCCTAATTTTTGCCTCAGCCAGTTTCTGGCGGTCTACTGCAGGAATGTTCTGCTGCCGGTCTTCTATGAGAATATAGGCATCTGAAGGTGGCGGAGAGAACCAGGCTGAAATATCCGGCAGGTTCTCACGCACATCAGAGTCAGGTTCTTCTTTCTCCTTATAAGGCAGCAATTCTCCTGTTTCTGCTATAAAACTGCTGCCAAGAGTATTACCATAAGGCGAAAGAGAATTCACTAATGCCCCGGTCATCACCTTATCAATATCAGGGCTATCGTTCGATACGCTCCCGATGTAGTCTTCAAGCCCTCTCGCTCTTTTATAGGTGATCAGTGAAAACAGATTACGTTTAGGTCTCGTGAGAGCTACATACCAGATATTAATGGCTTCTTCATTTTCACGTCTCTGCTGCTTTGTGAGCAGGCCCTGGGCAGGTGAATTCTTGAGCAGCGAGCGAAAGTTGCAGGTGAACATGCAGCCCTGGAGACTGGAAAAATCGTCAGTATAGTTCGGCAAAACTGAGAGTTCCGGTAAATGAGCAGTATTTTGAGTGCATTTATGGATAAAGAACACGGTATCAAACTCGAGACCTTTGGCAGCGTGGATTGTGAGGATTTTAAGAACATTCTGCTGTTGGATAGATGCCTGAATAAAGGCTTCGGATTTGCGTGACACTTCGCACCAGCGCAGCAAGCCGCCCAGATCGTGAGTATATTCCAGATTTGAGGCAAAAAACGCAGCAGAGAGATCTATAAATTTTGTGAAATTAGCCAGATCAGCTTCCTGACCAAAGATTTTCGTGAGATTAAATTGACGGATGATAGATTTTATCAGCTCAAGGGGTGAATTTTGCCTAGACCTCAAATCTGTGATGGTATTGATAACCGACAGATATGAGAAATCTTTCGATAATGCCTCCAGGAAAGAGGTTTTTTGTCTGGAAGTTTCTTGTCGGCAAGTGAGAATTTTCTTGAGTTCAGCAGATTTAAGACGAACAGCATCACTCCGCAGGAAAACAAGCAGACTGAATAAGTCCTGATTATGAAACCAGCGGAGTAAAGCAAGTATGGGGATTATTGTGCGGTGATCGAGGATGGAATTGCTTGTTTCGGTGATATGATCAATTTTCAATTCGCTGAGGACATCGGAGACAATTTTTAATTCGCTGTGGGTGCGTGTGAGGATTGCCGTATCAGCAGGATTTATGGGTCTACTCTCCTTTTCATTGATGTTAGGAAGATAGTTTTCTTTGAGAAAGTTTTTCACTACCTCGCGGAAATCATGATCATAGTCCTCATTATTACAATTAGAGATCATTATTTTCACGTAGCCGGTTTCTGTTTTATGGATTTTTACTTTATCATAATTCCATACCAGATTTGCATCCTTTATTATTCTTTTAAAATCTTCATTCAAGAAAAGGTTGTTCACAAAATCAATAATACTTATACTGCTGCGGTAAGAAGCATTAAGGGTTTCTGTCCTGAAATCTGCCGGAATAAGTTTCTTCATCTTCATCAGTAATTCACGTTCGCCATGCCGCCAGGAATAGATTGCCTGTTTCTCATCACCCACTACCGTAAAGCTGCCCAGATCATCAAGCCCTGAGCCATTAATCAGTTCGCCTATCAAAGGCACAAAGATGTTCCACTGGATTATGCTGGTATCCTGGAATTCGTCTATCAGTATGAACCTGATCTTTATAGAAAGCTGTTCATAAAAGAGATTTATCACATCTTGCTTGCTGATCAGCGAAATTCGGGGATCATATAGTGCTTTCCAGGTATAAGTAGTAAGATCATCATAAGTGAGGATTTTCTCGCGGAATTTG
The DNA here is from genome assembly GCA_964604155.1 of uncultured Candidatus Cloacimonadota bacterium. Taxonomy (GTDB): domain Bacteria; phylum Cloacimonadota; class Cloacimonadia; order Cloacimonadales; family TCS61; genus Stygibacter. Next base: position 9,923 of record CAZRXY010000118.1, read on the forward strand.
ATCTGATCATATTTTTGGTATATTATCTTACTGAGCTCGATGATATTGTGCTTTTCGGGAAGAACCAGAACAAAAAACAAATACGTTCTCCAAGCAGTGAAGAGGCTGTCCTGCAAGGCGATCATTGTATTTTTATGTTCTTCTTCATTCTTTTTTCTCATAAAAATTGAGCCATTCCAGATATTAGCAGCTTCGGACATCAAAGAAAACCGCTTTATCAGCATGCTCTTATCTTTTAATAAAGGCAGCAGCACATTTTGAGCAATATCCTCAGCCGGCAGTACTCCAATATCTTGCAGTGCTTTCCACCAGGCAATACTGAACACCTTGTCCCAGGATTTGGCATTTCTATAAAACATGTTATAGACCCAGTCAAACTGCCGGCAGAATTCTTTGGCTATATTAACCAGAATTTCATAACTTTCTTCAGCAGCACCGGCAATCTCCGGTTCAGGAATATCAGCATGATAATAAAATTCAAAGAGCCAGCGATTGGAAATGATGGCTTTGATGAATTCATCATATCTGGAGATATTACGACTGAGTTTTGTATTGAAGATACTTTCCAAAAGCGGAAAATTTTTATCGGTAAGGAGATGATCATAAATCTCCGGCAGGTAATTATCATTGATCTGAGGATCAATAGAATAGCCATTAAGGTTATGATAAGGAGCTACGAGTGATCTAAAGATGGTATTGATAAAGGAATCGAGGGTAGATATATTGAGTCTGCTTTTATGAGTGACAATCTTCCGGTAAACTGCTTTCAGGTAATCTATATTCTGAGGGGAAAACTCCAGATTCGGATATAATTGCTGAAGGTTACTTTTAATTTCGGCTGCACCTTTGCTATTGGAGATTATTTGCTGGAGAAAATCTATGATCCGCTGGCGGATTTCGGCAGTAGCTTTGATAGTGAAAGTAATAACGAGTATCTGATCAAATTCTATCTGGTCTTTCAGCTTCAGCAGCAGGGCAATGTAATCCAGAGAAAGCCGGTAGGTTTTACCGGTACCTGCACTGGCACGGATAATATTTGGTTTCAGTATATCAGGCATGATGACTATTCCTTTGCTGCATTAAAAGAGTCCTTCTGGTGAGGTTATCATCCTCATCATAAGCCGTTTTTTCACCAAGCTCATAACCGATAATGAAAACTTTTTCCAGGCTTCCCTTAATTTTTGCAGTCGTCTGCTGCCAGTATTCTTCGGCAGACATTCTCCTCAAATCACGACTGACCATTTTCTGTTCAGTTACAAAATATAACCACGATTTTACCCCTTCCTGCCAGTGATAATAGAAGTGTTCATAACAGATAAGCTGCGTATTGTAAAGGCTGCCGGACGCAGATTTGGATTTTCCTGATTTATAATCATAAATATGCTTTTCGTTTGTGGAGGGAATCTCGATACGCAGATCAGCTCGCCCCTTGAGTAGAACCGGAATGCTATCAATACGGAAAAGTTCCAGAGGTGATTGATCCTGCGAAATCTCGGGCAGAATGATAACTGCCTGATCGGCATACTTCTCAGCACAGATATTCAGGAATTTTTTTATCGCATCAATTATAAAAGGAATAACAACCCTTTCGAAATAGAGAACCGAATAGTTATGGGGTTTCTGCAATCTGGTCTGCCGATTATTCTGCCGTAAGTACGCAAGAGCACTATTGGCATACTTCTCCTTATTATAATCAATCTGCTGCGGTTCAAGGGTAGCAGGATTATCTCTGATTATCTCTTGCCATACTATGTCAAAAGCTTCGTGAACCAGATTACCGATCAATAAAGGCGAAAAGTCCATCTGCAGTTCCAATTCACGCTTTCTGAGATAAAGCATACCGGAAAGATAGTGCATAAAGGGATTATCTATGAGATTTTGAACACTGCTGGGGCTCAAGAAAAATTTGCCATCTCTCAAATCCGAATCGCTGTTAAAAGGCAAAACAAAGAAGTCTGAAGGTATCTCGGGATTAGCCCGACCCGGTTCTGCCGCTCCCAGCCAGGTACTGCCAAGGTTTTGCGGTGAGACATCTGAGGGCTTCTTATCCTGCTGATATAAGTCCGGAAAGGCAATCTTAAGTTCTTCCAGAAAAGAGCTGACCTCGGTTCTCTCTTTCTGGCTGCTGCGAGAGTAACAGTGCACTTTTTTTGCCTGGGCAACAAGCCGGTAGAAATAGTATTTTTCGCGTAGCTGAATATCCTCAAAGGTTTTCAATCCCAGTTCATTCCTTTGACATTCAGTGAGCAAAAAGGGAGTTTGGCGTGACGGCGGGAGCACTCCCTCAATAGTATCGGCAACATAGATTGTATCGTACTGGATATTCCGCGTATTGTGCAGGGTTGCCAGAGGTACTGCCTGATCTGACCTGGTAGAAATATGGTATGACTTGGTTTTGGCAAATTCCAGAAATAACCGGAGGAATTGTGCTCCCCTGGCATATTTATGACTATTGTTCAGCGGGAAGATATCTTCCCATGAAGACAAGAAACCAATCTCGTCAAGACTGGCAAAATCTGTCAGCAGATTGTCCCAGCTATCCCTTAAATCTGTAAATTGCAATTCTTTAAGTGTGAGAATATCCTGAACTGGGATGCAGGTAGATGAATATAATGTTTTTACCAGATCCCGGGCGGAACCAAGCCCAAAAAATTCGTCCAGCAATATATTCAGGTGATCAAAGACAGACTGGATATCGGAATCTGGATTCTGCGGCAATTTTCCTTTGAGTTCTATATACTTATACTCCCTCTCTGCCAGCAGATAAATATAACTGATGGTTTTCTCACTTTGCAGGCTGATCTCGGATTCATTAGCAGCATGAAGGCAGTTTTTGAAGTAGGGAGAATAGAACTTAATATCCGTGAAGGCTTTAATCAAGCTGTTCAGAGGCAGCAGAAAATCGTTATCAAGAGGGATTATACTGGAGAGAAGTGTCTGAAAATGCTCATAATACTGGAAAAGAGAAGACGAAAAAAAGCGATCGAAACTGATGCCCGAGAGCAGATGACGGCAGTTGTATTTTTCCAAGTGATTTTGCAACATCCCAAAATCGATTATCAGATCCGGCGGATTTGATAGCAGATCAGTAAAAAGGGACTGACGAAGTGACAATTCGTCCGTAAATAGATGATTGTAAAGCACCTCAGTTCTTTTGGGGAACAGGTGACTGGCATGAAAATCCAGCTTGCAGGTTAGATTTGTTTTATCATAGATGGATTCTGGAAGCTGCAGATAGATATAAGTGCCATCTTCCGGTAAGAGCAGTTTTTCAAATTCAGTGAAATAAAACTGATTGATAACCACGATCTGCTCATATTCATCCAGCCATTCAGTAGAGACATTCTTTGGTTTTTTGAGAAATATCAGATCAGTGAAATTTCTGGCAGTGATAGCATTGTAGTAAGCATCTTTCAATAGTAAAAATAGATTGAAAGTTTCCATTTGCCAGTTTTCTGCTGTCTCTTTTTGGTTGATTGTATTCCTCACTGCCTCAATCGTGATCAGCTCTTCTGCCAGCTCATCCCAAAAAGTAAAGAAATCATAGGCAAGTTTTACAGACTGAAAGTAATTTTCACAGTGGAATTCTGTGCGGTATTCCCTGATGGCAGCATAAAACGCAAGGGTCCTTTTTTCTTCCTTGAGTATGGCGGTATCTACTTGCAAACAGCGGAGCTTGAAGTCTTCCATGGCAAGTATTGCACTATTATTAAATGTCTCCCGTTGCTGATAGATTTTTTTTAGGTCTCTGGCAGATGCCTTACTGGGAGCCAGAAATAGAGTACTACCTGTACAAAAATCAGCAGCCACGCATTGATTCAGATTTTGATCAAAATCTATGAATTTAAAATTATACATAAATTTCCACCACTAAACTACTGCTGTCTTCCACATCTAAAATATTACTCTTAATCCTGAAAGTTACCGAATGACCTGACACTGTAAACCCTCCTAAAATATTTTATCATTATTACCCACAACCATGAATTCCTTACTGTAATAAAAAGGAAGTACAAGCTGTCTATCATTTTTTTTATCTTCCCATTCCAGATTACTGAGACCCAGTCCTATTAAACGTACAAGCCTGTTTTTTTCTGCAAAGCTCGAAAATAGACATATGGCTTGACGGGCAATTATTTCCTTCTCATTAAAAGATCGCCTTGCAGAACTGCTCTTTTGCACAACCTCAAAATCAGAATACTTCAGCTTTAGCGTCAACGTCCTGGCTTTAAATCCCTTCTGTTTCATTTTTAAAGATAAATCTTCCGCCAGCGAAACCAAATACTCGTTTAGAGCATTAATATCACTGATATCGCTGGCAAATGTTCTTTCTTTACTGATTGATTTTCTCTCATGGCTGGTAACCACAGGACGCTCATCTATGCCACGCACTATCTGGTAATAGTAATTACCCGCCTTTCCAAAGTGTTTAACAAGGTCTTTCATCTCCCATATCCTCAGGTCTTTGCCGCAGTGGATACCGAGATTTTTCATTTTGTCTTCAGTTGATTTCCCTACGCCGTGGAATTTACCTATCGGCAATTTATCAAGAACTGCAAGAGCGTTTTGGGGAGTGATAACCACCAGCCCGTCAGGTTTATCAAGATCAGAGGCTATCTTTGCCAGAAATTTGCAATAGGATACTCCTGCCGAAGCTGTCAATCCGGTTTGCCTTTTTATTTTGCTCCTGATTTCTTCCGCCAGTCTCGTCGCTGACGGATTATCTTTTTTATTATGTGTAACATCAAGATAAGCTTCATCTATGGATACGGGCTCTACCAGATCGGTATATTCCAGAAATATCGCCCGGATGATACCGGATGCCTGACGATATGCTTCAAAATTTCCGCGAACAAAGATCAGGTGCGGGCATAGCTTTATCGCCAGCCCCGAGGGCATTGCGGAATGAATTCCATACTTACGCGCCTCATAGGAGCAGGTGGAAACCACACCCCTGCTGCCCGGAGCTCCTCCCACTGCAATAGCTTTGCCTCGGTACTGCGGATGGTCTCTTTGTTCCACTGCCGCAAAAAAAGCATCCATATCTACATGAATGATCTTTCTCCTGCAAACTAATACTTCTTCTTTCTGCTCCAGAGTGTGCCCCCGGTTAATGTTCCTGCTCCCAATAGAAATCCCAGATTGTATAGTATTCCACTATTATGCACTTCATAAATAGTAACTTTATCTGTGAAAAATGATATTATCAAAGTAAAAATCGAAATCAATCCATGCCAGAAACCCATGAAGAATCCTGCAATATTACCATCCTTATCTTTCACATTTGTAAACCCGTTTTTACCGGCAGTACAGCTTGTAAGCATTATCAAAATAATTAAACTAATCACTATAAACTTCATTTTATTCCTCCTTGATACCTTAATTATTATACTCTCAGGTAAAGTCAATAACAAAAAAAAAGCCTGCTTCAGCAGGCTTTTTATAGAATATGTCTGATTGGGTATTACATCATTCCCAAATCAGCAAGTATTTGGTTAAACATAGCTTTCACATCTTCTAACTGCATATAGGGCAGTGCGAAACCAAACATATAATTAGTACTATTAGCGTTGGTGTATTTAAGCGCAATAGTTTTACCGTTATAGAATTCATACTGCTCGACTGTAGGTGGCATAGTAGCTGCGGTTGTATCCTTGCAAACATAAGTATATAGACGTTCAGGAAGTATCTGCTGCGGATTTTCAGGTGAAGGCTCAAAGAGACTTTCCCCAAAATAGCTGGCAGGTCCCAAACCCTGTGCTGTGTTTAGCAAAGTGTTCCACACTTTTTCAGGATCAAGCTCAAGATTGAGAGGCACATTTACAGTCGATGCCGGATTTGCCCCTATCAGATAAGGATTAGTCAGATTACTTTGAGAGATTTTTACTACCATTTCTGGATCCGTGGTTAAACGCCGGATAGGAATTCCAAAATTATCTGCCAGCAATCTGTAATTATTATTATTACAACCTGCATAGGCATTATTGGCATTATCTCCCAGGCTGACTAATAAATTGCCACCTGATTTAAAGAACAAATTGAAGGAATTATTATTCCTGTGAAATTTTGAACCGCCACCAGCCTGATCACTGTGATATATTACCAGTTTATAATTCTGGAGATCAACCGGGCAAATAACGTCTGTATTGAAATGAAGCAGAGAATTATAATTACTTACTTCCTGAGGATTTAACGAAGTCTGCCACAAATCGTAATGGTCTATCACACCACTATAATCCGATAAAGCATCATTATAAAACTGATCCATGATTATATCAGGTGCAAAAACCGGGTGATTGGCGTCATCATCTATTATCAATATCCCATTTTTAGCAGCTTTGGGTACCGGATCAACTAAGACAAATCTCATCTCTGCCGGAGTGGGATCACCAATATTAGATAAATCTACTGCTCGAACACGAAATATATGCTCGCCCGAATCCAAACCAAATAGTATAGTCCTCTGATCAATGTCGGAACCCACAGGAATTCGTGTCCAGCCTCCTAATTCATCATAATAAGTAAGTACCTGACCCGCAAGCGGAGGATAGTGATAAGGCTCTCCGTCTAATTGCAGATCAAAAAATTTGAGCTCGGAAAAATAGATCGCCTGCGTGTTTTCATCCAGAACAAGACCTACTCGCTGATTATATGGTGAATTGGTAACCGTGGTCGAACTCTGACCTATCTCTCCATACTCACCCTGGAAACCCCAGTGCATATATATCTTTAAATTAGGACTGTTTATTGCTGTAAAAGTGCTGTCTCTATCTATCCAAAATGGAAGACCGTAGCGGTATCCATCAGAGCTTACCTCCTCCGGCACGTCAACCGAGCTGAGAAAATCTGCTTTCTTCGTAGAAAAATGGTGTGTCCCTATTGCAAAAATATCATTATATGTATAGTTCGGTAACCCGTTACTATTAGGAGTAAAGCCATTATAGATAATAGACCCAGGATAAAATCCTTCTTTTACTGCGAAGCTGATTGTCTTTGGCTGCGAAGGAATACCCGCAAGATCATAAGCTATAACTGTGAGAAAAGTAGAATCGAGGTAAGTAGTACCATCATCGGCAAGCTCATTGACCTTGATAAAGGGACCCGGAGCACCAACTTCGGCAGCAGCTTCCGGTATTAAGAGAAATTCTGTGACATCTTTCTGGAATTGAGTACTAAAAAATCCTCCCTCGACAGGACCCACCGGGTAGCCACCCTCAGATTCAGGGATCACATTACCAGCAGTATCCTTACGCTCCAGCTTAAATAAAAAATAATTAGGAGCGTCACCAATCAGTGGGTCTTTATCAGATATACGAAATTTAAGGATTACACCGGTTCCTATCTGCTTCCTGTCTATGGGACCTTGAGTGGATTCCACAGCCAGAATAGAAGGGGTCTTGGAAGTAGATTTAAAATAACGACGGAAAATCTCAGATTCATCTCCCCTGTCATCTATGCATTTGATCTCAAATATACTGGTTACTGGAGAATAGATGAAATTACCGGTTTCAGGATCTATTACAGGATCACCATTGGGATGGAATAATTGTTCCCCATGAGCAGGAAAATTGATCTCAACATATACGTCGGTCGTCCAAACAGTTGTCTTCGCATCCGGATGATCTAAAGGTATACTCTCATCGGCACCCGCTTCATAGTGCAAAACCCAGCCCTCATTATCATCGGTTATCCCGTTCCCATTCTCGTCTCCCACTATGAATTCTTTGCCGGGTGTCGAAATCGCAGTGCCATCCTCGTCAAGTATCCTGTAGGCATAAGTCTCCACCCAACCATCAGAATCATAAGCCTCCCAATAGATTGTTTGCTGAAATATTATCGAATCTCCAATTGCTGAAAGGGAATCTACTCCTCCATAAGAAGTGATGTAAATTATAGGCTCACTATTCGGGTTCAAACTACCTCTCCGATCACAACTGCTGAAAAATACGAGAAGAGCTACTAACAGGGCAAAGAAGATAATCTTTTTCCTAATCATCATTTATCCTCCTGAATATACTAATTTCTATTACTTTCTTTTTATATCATGTAGAAAATACATAACGCCCCTATCACGTCAACAAAATTATTTATTCTTCTGCCATTTTGCTGCAATTACTACATTTTTCAATAATAGTGCTGTTGTGATAGAACCCACTCCTCCCGGAACAGGAGTGATTGCAGAAGCCTTAATCTGAACTTTCTCAAATTCCACGTCTCCCACATAAATATCTCCCTTCTCCGGATCACTGATCAGATTTGTGCCTACATCAATTACCACGGCATTCTCTTTGACCCCATCTGCTTTCACGTAATGCGCTCTGCCAATTGCTGCAATCAAGATGTCTGCCTCACGCGTTATAGAGCCAAGCTCTCTGGTCATGCTGTGACAGACGGTTACAGTTGCATTGCCCCCATTACTCTTGCTCATCAGCATAAGGCTGAGTGGTTTTCCCACAATATTGCTTCTGCCAAGTATCACGACCCGCTTGCCGGATGTTTCTATTTCATAAAATTCCAATAGCTTCATTACTGCCTGTGGAGTGCAGGGCTTTAATGCCGGCTGCTCCAGTAGCAATTTGCCCAGATTATAAGGATTAAAGCCATCAACGTCTTTTCCCGGCTGGATCAGGGTATTGATCTTATTCTCATCAAGCTGCGCCGGCAAAGGCTTTTGCACCATGATCCCGGAGATACTGTCATCATTATTTAATCTCCTCAGCAGGTCTTCTATCTTGTTTTGCTCCACCTGATAGGGAAAATTGATCACATTAACCTCTATCCCATATCGCACTCCATTTTTCTGCAGGCTGTTCACATACCATTCTGCAGCAGGATCATTACCAATAAAAATTATTGCCAATTGTGGATTGAGAGCTGATTGGGCGATCTCTTCTTTGAGCTGAGCGTAAATATTCTTTGTTACGGGTTTTGCTATAAGTATCTTCGCCATATCATCCCTGCTCTATTTTTCGCCTTATTCTGATGATTTTTTGTGCCTTCCCGGTTTCAGCATCAAGTTCCAGATACACCGCATTAATCTGATTACCCTCTGCCGCCGCTTCAAAACGTACCGGCATACCACTCAAAGTCTTCTGCAGAATCAGTTCCTTTTTCACCCCAATCACGGAATCATGAGAACCATTCATTCCCACATCCGTGATATAAGCAGTGCCGGCGGCGAGTATTTCTTCATCCGCCGTTTGAACGTGGGTATGCGTGCCCATGACCGCAGATATCCTGCCACTCAGATAATGCACCATACTCCTCTTTTCGCCTGTAGCTTCAGCATGAAAATCCAGCAATATACAGGGAGTGATCTCCCCTAATACCGGCAGAATGTCATCCACATGCCGCCAGGGCGATTCGCAAGGCTGCATATATACCTGCCCCGTTAAACAAAATATCGCCAGCTTGCTGCCCCCAGAATCTTCTAAGACATGCCAGGGATTGCCTATAGCACCTTTGGGGTAATTCAAAGGCTTAACTATCCTTTTTTCTCTTGCCAGATAGGGAAAAGCTTCCTTTTTATCCCAAAGATGATTACCACTGGTGAAACAGTCTATCCCAGCATCCAAAAGCTCTAAAGCCGTCTTCTCTGTTATACCCCTGCCTGCTGCCAAATTCTCACAATTAGCCACACAAAACGTCGCCCCAAATTCTGCTTTCAATCCGGATAACTGCTCAAGTAATACAGCCCTGCCACTGCGACCAAATATATCACCAAAGAATAATATTCTCATCATTTGGCTACTGCTTGCTGTCTCATCTCCCGTATGCAAATTACTTTGATTTGTCCGGGATACTGCATTTCTGCTTCTATCTTCTCCGCAATATCTCCTGCTATATAGGCTGTTCTCTCATCATCTACCGTGCTGGGATCTACTATGATCCGCAATTCGCGACCCGCCTGGATAGCAAAAGACTTGTTAACCCCCTCTATAGCGTTGGCTATGCCCTCCATTTGTTCCAGACGCTTCATATATGTCTCCAGCATCTCCCGACGCGCTCCCGGTCGTGCTCCGGATACTGCATCGGCTATCTGCGCGAGAACTGCATAAACACTGCCATATTCAACCTCTTCATGATGTGCCTCTATGGCATTTATCACTATCTTGCTCTCTCCATTTTTCTTGGCTACATTCGCTCCCAGTGAAGCATGTGAACCATCATATTCATGGTCTATCGCCTTTCCTATATCATGAAGAAAACCACATCTACGGGCAAGCTCCTGATTTATTCCTATCTCCGCTGCCAGTATCCCGCATATCCAACCCGCCTCTTTCGAGTGCTGCAGCACGTTCTGTCCATAGCTGGTCCTAAATCGTAACCTGCCTATCAATTTCACGATGTTCGGCGAAATATTGTGAATATTCATCTCCATGCACGCTTCTTCTCCGATTTTCACCAGATTATCTTCCATGTCCTTCGCTGTCTTTTCTATCACCTGCTCAATCCTGCCCGGATGTATTCTGCCATCTGTGATCAATTTCTCTAATGCCCTGCGGGCTATCTCTCTGCGAACCGGATCAAAGCACGATAGAACTACCGCTTCAGGTGTGTCATCGATGATCAAGTCCACTCCCGATGCCTTCTCGAAAGTTCTGATGTTTCTGCCTTCACGACCTATTATCCTGCCCTTCATCTCATCATCCGGCAGCGAAACCACTGCCACCGTTGTCTCGGATACATAATCCAAAGACATCCTCTGTATTGCTGTCGCAAGAATATTTGCCGATAGCTTACTCGCTTCATGACGCGTCTGATCCAAAATTCTTCTCACTTCCTTCGCTGCTTCATTACGGGCTTTGTTCTTGAGATTGTTCTTTAATATCTGAACTGCTTCCTCAGGAGTTAATCTCGCTATCTCAGAAAGCTTCTCTGTCTGCTGCAATATCAAGCCATCTAACTCTTGATTACGCTGCAATAATTGATCTTCCTGCTGCTTGAGACGCTTCTCATAATCATGAAGATGACCATCCTTCTTATCTAAGGCTTCCAATCTCTTATCTAAGGACAATATCCTGTCGTTGTGCTTCTTCTCCATTACCAGAAGGTCTTTCTTACGCTGCTCTATTTCTTTTTCATATTTCTTCTGCTGCTTATACCATTTGTCTTTGGCTTCAAACACAGCTTCTTTGATCAGAGTCTCTGCCTCTCCCTCTGCATCATGAATTATCTTGCGGGCTAATTCATTTGCCTTTAGTATATTTTTATTGGAAAGTGTTCTCTTAAAAAATCCTATGACTAGCATGAGAACTATTCCTATTGCTAATCCAATTATATAACCTGTATAACCTGTATAACCTGTCATTTAAAGATCCTCACTATATTTAACCTGCGTGTACCGTGTAAAAAAGTGTTCTCGAACCAGAAATAAGGTGAGTATCTACCTCAAAAATCAGCTTAACAAATCCGGATCATGTCCGGCTTGAGCGCCACTGATGGCTCGATTCTCTTTTCTAAAGTAGTTCTGGAACAAATTTAGATCACGAGTACCGCAGGCGTTATTTTTGTACCTTGCACACTATGTTTTTCTTAGATATCTGTATTCAGGATAGAATCTATCTCATCGAGATCAACTCCCAGTTGCTCGTCCTTCACATCTTCCTGATCTAGCTCCTGCCCAAACATTTCTTTTGATTCCTTCCGCTCTGTAACCAGCCCTTCACGGTTACGAAGAATATAAAGAAGCAATAACTGCTCCCGGCTGAAAGAAGGGTATTCTTCGTAAAGTAGATCAAGTTCGCCAGAGACCTGGCTGCATAAGTGGCGGAAGTTCTCAGGCTCATCACTCTGAAAATAATATTTCTTACGCAAAAACGTTATCTCTACCTTTTCCATTACAATTCCTCTACTATGTTCAGCACCTCGTCAAGCATGGTCTGGATATCTCCATCACGAACCTCAAACTGATTGATCCGCTCCTGAAGATTGTTGTTCGCTGCTTCCAGCTCCAATATTCTTGAACGCATCTCAGATAATTGCTCGGCTTCGCTGTTCTGCTCTTCAAGCTGATCCTTCATCTGCATATTCTCAAGCTGGAGAGTCTCATACTTGTCCCTCAATTGCTTGAATTTCTCCATTACTGCCTGTAACTTTTCCATTAATTCTGACGCTTGCATATTTACCTCATTTTTATTCCGAATTTTTTCTCCAGCCCCCGAATGATCTTATCCATCTCTCTGCCGATTAATTTATCATTCAGGGTCATTTTTCTTGATGAAAATATGAGGTTAAATGTCAAGCTTCTTTTTTCAACCGGTACGTTTTTGCCCTTATATTCATCAAATAATATTACTTCATCTACTAATTCTGGATTCGTCTCCCTGATCCCTTTGATCACCTCAGAAAGATCATATCGCCTGTCTATTAGAAATGATAAATCCCTTAATACTGGAGGATATTTGTTTATCTCCCTATAAATTGCCCGACGCTCCCGCCCTAAAGCCAGAACATCTTCCAGATAGATATCAAATACATAACACGGCACAGTGATATCATAAGAATCCGCCACCTTAGCGTCAAGTTTGCCCACACTTGCCAGGCGGCTTTCTCCACTGTATATATCTATGGCAGCTCCCGGCTGAAACCAGCTTTCCTGAGATGGCACGATCGCAAGATCATTAGCACCTGCCCGCGATAATATCTCCATCACAACGCCCTTGGCATCATAAAAATCTACCTTCTCCTGTTTCTCACGCCAATGCACATTACGCCGCAATCCCGTGAGCAATCCACAAATCTGATAATGCTCATCAGCCAGTTTACCGCTACCCTTAAAAAATACTTTGTTAAATTCAAACAGCTTGATATCCTTCTGGCTGTGATTGAGATTATTAGCCGTATTACGTAAGACATCCGGCAATAATAGCGTTCGCATTATCGCAAAACTCGCTCCCAGCGGATTCTTGAGGTAGATCGCCTGCCTTCTATTGTCATGCTCTCCCAATCGCAACCTTTCAAAATCTTCTGGATCACCAAAACTCCAATTTACCACTTCAAAAAAACCAAGATGAACAAGATTGTCCGAAATATTACGCCTGATCCTAAAAGCATCCATATCCATCACTTTCCGACGGTTAAATTTACTCTTCAGATTATTATAACCATAAAGACGTATTATCTCTTCTATCAAATCTATTTCTCGTAAGAGATCCTTGCGGTAATGCGGCGCCCTAAATATCATGCGATCTTCAGATTGATCGATCAATTGTAAACCCAATGATTCCAGATAATCCCTGATCTGTCCTGCCGCTATTCTCACGCTTAATATCTGCTCGACTCTGCTCGGTCTAAGATTTATCAATACCGGCTCTACAGGATGAGGATAACTGTCCTGCACCCCAGCGCAAAGCTCGCCACCTGCTGTAGCTAATATCAGCTCACAGCACCGTCTCCCTGCCAAAGCCGCCTGCTCATCACTTAAATCACGCTCAAATCTATAGGCACTATCTGTGAATATCGCCAGCCTTTTGGAGGTCTTCCGCACCGAACTGTATCTAAAATTCGCTGCCTCAATAATTATATCCTCTGTATCAGGCTTGATCTGTGAATTTGATGCACCTATCACTCCTGCCAAGGCAATGGCTTTTGCTGTATCCGCTATCACCAGATCATCTTCCAGTAGCTCATAAACTTCGTCATTCAATGACAGAAACTTCTCTCCACGCTCTGCCCGTCTGATTATCACTTTGTGATCTTTCACCAGATGATAATCAAAGGCATGCAATGGATGACCATATTCATACATCACAAAATTTGTTACATCCACCACATTATTGATGGGTCTCAATCCCACCGAAACAAGTCTGTCCTTAAGCCACTGAGGAGATTCTGCTATCTTCACTCCCTTGATCACTCTGGCAGTATATCGAGTGCACAAATCTGGTGCCGTATTATCAAGCTCTAATATTTCTTCCACTCTTTTCGTCGAAGTAACTATTCTCGGCTCAGGTAATTTAAATGGCGTGTGCAGCAAAGAACTCAGATCACGGGCTATACCTGTGATACCAAGCAAATCCGGCCTGTTAGGGGTTATCTCTACATCATAGATCACATCAGAAATATCATAAATCTTATCTAAGCTTTTCCCGGGTTCTGTGTCTTCCGGCAGATTAATTATGCCCTCATGATTATCGGAGATACCCAGCTCCCGTTCACTACACAGCATCCCTTCAGAATACTCACCTCGCAGCCTGGTCTTCTTGATCGTAAAATCGCCCAAATCTGTACCCACCTGTGCTAATGCCACTTTGCTGCCGGCTGCGCAATTATCCGCTCCGCAGATCACCTGCAGCTTTCGCGAGCCGGTATCTACCTGGCATATCCAGAGATGATCACTATTGGGATGGGGAATACGCTCTCTTACTTCTGCGGCTATGACCTGCTTTAATAAAGCACCTCGCTCCTCCATAGATTCCACTTCTATTCCGGAATTAGTAAGCTCTGCCGCCACTTCCGCTGCACTTTTATCAAGCTCTATGTATTCTTCCAGCCATCTATAACTTATCTTCATCTATCCACTCTTAAATATCTTTTTCTTATCTGAACTGACGTAAAAACCTTAGATCATTACCGAACAATAATCGCATATCAGTGATACCATAAAGCAGCATCGCAATGCGATCTATTCCCAGCCCAAAAGCATAACCAGTATATTTCTCACTATCAATCCCCACATAATCCAGAACGTTGGGATCCACCATCCCCGCCCCACCTAATTCCAGCCAGCCCGTATCCTTGCACAAGGCGCATCCGGCACCAAAACACTTGGGACACACCATATCCATCTCTGCACTCGGCTCCGTGAAAGGAAAAAAATGAGGGCGTATACGCACGGCTATCTTTTCACCAAAAATCTCTTTAGCAAAGTAATTCAGAATGTCGTGCAAATCTGCCATGCTCACTCCTTCATCAATCACCAGAGCCTCCACCTGATGAAAACACGGTGAATGAGTAGCGTCATTATCATTCCTGTACGTACGCCCGGGACATATTATCTTGATCGGTGGCTCAAAGCTCTCCATCGTCCGTACCTGAACCGGCGATGTATGTGTTCGCAAAAGTACGTCTCCCGCTATATAAAAAGTGTCCGACAAATCCCGCGCCGGATGATCCTGAGGTGTGTTTAAAGCATCAAAATTGTGATACTCATCTTCAATATCAGGCCCATCTGCCACCTGAAACCCTAAGCCGATAAATAAATCCTCGATCGCTCGCCACGCCCTGGTTATAGGATGTAAGGCTCCACTCTTCTCTATGTATCCCGGCATCGTGAGATCAAGATGCTCCATCGCCAACCCTTCGCTGTATTCTGACTCTTTAAGCTCTTCCTGACGCAATAATATTAACTTCTCTAATCTCTGCTTTGCCTCATTGACTATCTTGCCAAAAGCCGGACGCTCTTCCGGCGATAACTCTGCTAAACGCTTCATGAATCCGCTTATCTCGCTCTTCTTACCCAGATAACGAGATTTTAACTGCATCAGGTCATGAACCCGCCGCACAGAAACTATCTCCTGCTCTGCCGCCGATATCTGATCGCCTAATTCTTCCTTAATGCTCATGTTTAAAAATCCCAAACCCACTCAACGCTAATTGAGCCGGGATTTGGCTACCTCACACAGCTCTCCGAAAGCTTTCTCATCCTTAAATGCTAAATAGGCTAATGCCTTGCGATCTATCTCGACCTCTGCTAACTTTAATCCGTGGATTAACTGGCTGTAACTCAAATTATGTAATCTCGCACCAGCATTTATCCTGATTATCCATAATCTCCTGAATTCTCGCTTCTTTGCCTTGCGATCTCTATAAGCATATAACCAACCCTTCTCAACTGCCTGTCTCGCTGTCTTATAAAGCTTGCTACGTCCACCCCGATACCCTCTCGCTAATTTGAGTATCTTTTTCTTTCTCTTATGAGCTGCTACATTATTGACTGTTCTTGGCATGATCCTCTCCTTACATTCCTAACATTTTCTTCATTCTGGCTTCATCATTGCTGTGGACTAAGCCGGAATGACGAAGATTACGCTTACGCTTCGCTGTCTTCTTGGTAAAAAAGTGACCCGCAAAGGCATGTGAACGCTTCAATTTACCCGTTCCCGTCGCCTTAAATCGCTTGGCTACACATCTTCTCGTTTTCAATTTTGGCATCTTTCCTCCTGAAAGCTATGCTGCTTTATATTTTTCTCTTATCTTTAATCGCTACTCGAAACTTCGCTCTCCGACCCCCCAGACTCTGATGTCTGCTCCTTCTGATCTATGATCTTATCAAGCTCTCGCTTCGGCGAAACCACCATGAATATCTGACGACCCTCACTCTGGGGCTTGCTGTCTATTTCCATATAATCCGCCAAATCTCTCTCAAGCCGTTTTAATACATCAAATCCCAATTCCTTGTGAGCTAATTGCCGCCCCCGAAAACGTACCGTGAATTTTACCTTGTTGTGCTGCTTTAAAAATTTTAAAGCATTGTTCTTCTTGAAATTGTAATCATGCTCCTCTGTATTGGGACCAAATTTCACTTCCTTTACCTGTACTACATGCTGCTTCTTCCTGCTCTCTCGTAATTTTCGCTCCTTCTGATAATGATACTGACCAAAATCAAGTATCCTGCATACCGGTGGCTGTGCCCCAGGAGATATCTCTACTAAATCCAATTCCTGTGACCGAGCTTTACTTAATGCCTCCGCCAGCGATACCACGCCTACCTGACTGCCATCACTGTCTATCAATCGAACCGGATCAGATTTTATCTCCCGATTCGTCCGCTCCTTGGCTACCGTAGGCTTAGTCTTTGCCTTTCCTCTTCTAATGCGTATGGAAATAATATCCTCCTTTTTCCATAAATAAAAAGCGGGCGTATATTTATACACCCGCCTAGCTGGAATCTATGCCTTGCATTACATTCTCTTGCTATTCTATTTCTTTTGACCTTATCAAGTATTCCCGCAGGAAACCGTAAGGTAGAAGCAGGTGCCTCTTTTTTTTCTTTCCCATGCACGAGAATTTTTCACCCGCAGATAGTCAAGAAGAATATTTCTCATTAATTTATTTCAACTCAGCTTCTAGAGATTTGTAATATCTCATCACAACCATCCAACACTTCTTCAAATTTTATCGTTGTGATGCGTGGCAATTCCGGATTTGAACTTCTGTCATGAGGCTTGATCATTATTTGCCTGCTATCTCCCGGAGGTGTCCAATGCGTCTCATGAATATGCCCAAATATGCATACTGTAGGCGTACCGCAACTTATTGCAAAATGCCTGGGTCCATTATCATTGCCTAGATGCAGGTCTGCCAGACTGAATAATGCCGCCAAATGTAAAACCCCCTCAATCCGGTAATTTATCTCCGGCACCGGCTGCTCCATTTTGGAGATGATCTCATCTATCACTTCCCTTTCACCCGGACCCCAGGTGAATACTATCTGTGCCCGGTAACGCTCTATCAGATAATCACAAAGACGAGCATAATTTGCAGCAGACCACTCCTTATATCGCTTTTTACTCACCGGCGAAAGAGTTACTATTAATTGTTCCCTCGTGTAGTTCAATTTATCCAAAGTTGATTCTGCCGCTTTAAGATCTGATGCCGAAAAATGCATCTCAGGTAAATAATCATCTTCCTCAGATATCCCCAGCTCCTTTAGTAATTCCAGTTTTGCCAGTGCCGCATACTTTTCCACCGGAGGCTCTTTACGCAGCACATTATAACCCAGATTCCGCCTGCTGCTTAAAAAAGTGATCTTCCTCCCACTCCTGATTATCAAACT
The DNA here is from genome assembly GCA_964604155.1 of uncultured Candidatus Cloacimonadota bacterium. GTDB lineage: Bacteria > Cloacimonadota > Cloacimonadia > Cloacimonadales > TCS61 > Stygibacter. The sequence goes on from CAZRXY010000118.1 coordinate 27,702, forward strand.
GAATATATAGCTGCGAGGATTATTCTGAAAATCTATGAGAACATCATAGCTGACTTTTAATAATGATAACAAAAAACCAGCGTAGCCAAAAAATTTCAGGCTGCGGCGAAACACGATTATCTTATCCAGATGTGGGTTGTACCTTAATGCCTCATAGGCATAATCGCTCACCAGAAAAGTGAGCTCCGCCTGCGGATACTCCTTTCGCAATCGCCTGATACTGGGCGTGCACATAAGCACATCACCAATTGCCATCAACTGAATCAGGATTATTCGCCTAATTCCTCTGTCCCGCACCACGCTCTCTCAATTCCCATAACTTCGCATATTTCATAAATACCCCCAAACCCCCAAAAATGCACATTATTAATCCCGACAATCCATCCCGAAATCCTCCCTTTAATACATAAAACCTCAAAAACTTTGCCAATGGCTGCAATAAAAGATTCCACCAGAACACCCTTTTCCCCGCATCATACAGGTCTAAAGCCCCCCATTCCGCATATCTCACCATCTTTCGCCAGTGCTGGCCAAAATCCCTTATAGGATCATGTATCACACTCACATCACCCATATATATCGAGGGCTCGGGCGGCTTTATCCTGCCGTGAACCCTACGCTGAGTGAAGGTCTTATAGATATCCCTCCGGTAAAAACGCTTAGTCTTGTACCCCGTATATACATCATGATGCAAAAGACGTCCAAATAACCGTGTTCTCATCTTAAATTTATATACATAACCCGGTATCGTCTCCCAGCTTAATATCTCCTCTAAACGCTGCTGAAGCCCCGCCGTGCAACGCTCATCCGAATCAAGCTGAATTATCCACTCATATCTCGCCTGTGGCAATGCCCATTTTTTCTGCTCTACACTGTTCTTATATTCATGCTGGATTATTCGCGTATTCTTAAACTCCTTCACTATCTCCAAGGTGCCATCTGTAGAATAACCATCCACCACCAGCACCTCATCACACCACCTCAGAGATTCTAAACACTCCCGGATAACTGCCTCAGAATTCTGGCACGGCACAAATCCACTCACTTTACGCCTCTCCATGATACCCTTCCATTACTTTAATATATAATTCTTTTATCCTGACCACTTGCTCATTGATATCCTGAATTATCCTGCCTCTACTATTCCTTATATTCTCTGATTTCTCCCGCAATCCACTCCTGATGATATCAGGCTGGATTTCACCCGGATTATCAAAGACATACCCAGTTCCATACTTTTCTATATAGTCCGCCATCGGCTCATGGCAAGCTAAGGTCACCGGCGGTATCCCCGCAAATATGTAATCATTCACCTTGTTCGGAAAAGCATGACAAATCAGCTCACTCTTCCTCCTGTCCTCCATAAAAGGATTAAAAAATGCTATCCCCGCATCATATCGACCAAGAACACCCATCATTTTTTCGTAACTTAATTGCTCATGCAGCTCCAATCCCTCTATTGACCTGTATTCCGCATAGTCCTTGCCCCGCGTAGGATACACATGGATGATAAAACCCGCTTTGCTTAATATCGAAAATACCTTAAGCATATAACGATGATGAGCTCTCCGGGTCGTGATCAACCCAATCCACACCAGATGTATCCTGCCATCTATTCCCGAAAGCTTCTCTGTCAATACCTCCTCTGCCCGTCCACTACTTCCCGATACGATATTCGGCAATACCACGTATGGCGAACTGATGATGTATTCCGCAAAACTCATCTTCTGATAATAGTCCGTAACAAAAACTAACCCATCCGCCTGCTCCAGGCAATAACGCTCCCACTTCTTTTTCTGCCCGCTAAAACTCTCACGCTGTAAACTCATAAAATCATGCTGATCATATATGAAAGGTAAACCCGTGCCATATCTCAGTAACCGATAACCTAACCTGTCAGGATAATTGTGGTAATGGATTATATCTATTTTATGTGACTTGATAAATTCTAATATCTTCTTCTTCTCAAACAACCCACGCTTCTTCAATTTTAAAACTGTACGGAATTGAGACAAATCCGCACCCCGTGCTATCGCCGCCCCACGCTCCCTGAAACAACAATAAAGCTCCATTCCCATTTTGCTCAAAGCACGGGACTCCTTCAAAAAACGGTGACACGGCATCGAATCTATCACAAATAATACTCGCATCCTCACTCCTTCTTCTCTTCCTCAATCACTGCACCCGCAACCCAACTATACTTACACCACCCAACTTCATCCACCCGCACCCCAATTGCTCCACCCTCACCGATTGTCAAGCCATATTCCAGCCCAACAAAACCTCATCCGGACACACCACGCCATAACAAAATTATGTTATGGCGTGGTGTGTCCGGATACTCGGGTGATTTGGGGAATACGGAGTATTAGATCAATTGATGTTAAGTGGTTTTTTTTAGGGGGGAAATGGTGGGACAAAAAAAGGGCAACTCAATTGAGTTGCCCTTTTTTATTTTTTTTTTGATTAATTATCGCGTGGTAAGACGCTGACAAATTTCTTATTTGCTTTTTTGGTTTGATAGTGGACAATACCATCGATGAGGCTGAAGAGGGTAAAATCGTTTCCGAGTCCCACATTTTCACCTTTGTGGATACGAGTTCCACGCTGACGCACGAGGATATTACCGGCTTTAACGAATTCGCCGCCGTATTTTTTTACACCAAGATATTGCGGGTTACTGTCTCTGCCGTTTTTACTTGAGCCAACACCTTTTTTATGAGCCATAATTCCCCCTGATTAGTTTAAAATTTCCTTGATTTTGAGCATGGTAAAGTTCTGTCTGTGTCCCTGTTTCTTTTCGTAGGTTTTGCGGCGTTTTTTCTTAAAGACAATTATTTTTTTTTCTTTACCGTGGCTTAGCACTTCACATAAGACCCTGGCATTTTCTACGGTGGGGTGCCCTATTTTTATCTGATCATCATCTTTGAACATCAGAACACGGGGCATTTCCACTTCGGTGCCTGGCTGCAGGTCATCGCCAAGATAGGCGACCTTGAGTATCTGGTCTTTTTCGACCTTGTACTGCGTACCTTTAAATTCAACTATCGCGTACATAATCTATCTCCTTAACACTACACTATAATAATCCAGAAGTTACAAAATTTTTAGTTCGCTGTTATATGTCAAGACTTATATTCTTCAGTAACATCAATTCCAGTGTTTGAGAGCAGCACCCGGAACTGATTAGGTTCCAGTTCCGGATCATCAATGATATCTATTCTTTTCATATAATCAAGGAGGAATTCTGGATGCGATTCCAGGAAATGGCGAACATTCTTATGAACATAAACGGTTAGTGGTTCTTTACTGATAAAGAATTCGCTTCTTTGCAGCCAGCGAAAAAGTTTCACCGCGATAGAATCTCTTGCCAGAAGTCTACCGGTACCGTTGCAATAGGGGCATACTTCGGAGAGGTTCATCAGCACTTCGGGTCGTCTTCTTTTGCGTGAGATTTCTATCAGACCGAGTGGGCTGAAGGGGAATATCTTATTTTTGGCGCGGTCTCGTTTCATGAATTTCTTCAATTCCAGAAAGACCTTTTCTCTGTGTGCGGCAATCGTCATATCGATAAAATCTACGACCATGATCCCGCTGAGGTCGCGCAATCGCACCTGTCTTGCCACTTCGAAGGCAGCTTCCATATTGGTGCGCATAATTGTTTCATTATAATGGTTATCACCTGTGAATGAGCCGGTATTCACGTCAATAGAGACGAGTGCTTCGGTTTGTTCTATTCTCAGGTTACCGCCGCTTTCCAGCGGGATACGGGAATTGGCGATTCTGTGAATATCTTTTTCAATGCCATAGACGTCAAAAAGCGGAGTAGTTTCCTGGAACAATTCGATTTTATTGATCAGTTCGGGTGCGATGCTTTTCAATTGGTAGATGATTTTATTGCGATATTCTTTATCATCCACGATCACTCGGGTCACTTTGGAATTAAAGAGGTCACGCGTGAGCATAAAGATCAGTTCGTTCTGGTTAAAGAGGCAGGTTGGTCCTTTAAGGTGTTCTTTTCCCTTTTTCACGTTTTTCCAGACATTTTCCAGCGTTTTATATTCCATAGCGAAATCTTCTTCGGTAGAATTATCTGTATCTGTCCGAACTATTATACCCACTTCTGGGTCTTTAATGCGTTTCAGTATATCATAGAATTTATGTTTTTGCGAGCCGCTGGTAATTTTGCGCGAGATTGCTACTTTTTCTTTGTAGGGCATAAAGACGAGGAATTTTCCTGGGATAGTGAGGCGGCAGGTGACGCTGGCACCTTTTTTACCAAGTGGTGGTTTTTTTACCTGGACAACGACTTCGTCACCGACATTAAAAATCTTATCTATCGTCGAAGAGTCATTTTTTTTTCTGATTTTCTTTTGTTTTTCATTGAGGAAATCGTGGTCAAGCTCGGAAAAATGCAAAAAGGCGGTGCGTTTGAGGCCTATATCGATAAAGGCAGCCCCCATCCCGGGTAGGACGCTTTTAACTACACCGATATAAATATTTCCAGCCACCTCTTGATTTTCGGCACTTTCGGAATAAAGCTCCACCAGTTTACCATCCTCAATAATGGCTATTCTCTTCTCATAGGGATGAGCATTTATCAAAATCTCTTGTATCATATATTCTTCTCCGATAAGATACCTTATTAATTTTCATAATCCACGTCAAGATTTTTCTTTGACTTCCTTAATTGATCGGTTAATAAATCTGTTTTTTAAAAAAAGAGTTGACCGGGCAAAGGCAATCTATCAAAGAGACGGGTGATGAGAAAGCAAAAGAAGATAAAAGATAACGCCCGGTCACGTTATGCCCTGGCGAATATGATACTTTACCAGTTTTTACTGGTAGCCACGCCGTTTTTGCTGGTGCGTAACTATCTGCAGCAGGCAATAGGGATTTTCAGCCAGTGGTCGTTCGCTATTTGGGGTTTGAGAATTCCCTATGTTCTGGGAGCTTTGTCACTGCTGCTTCTCTTTATCCTGGTTTATAATATAAGGCGGATCAAGCTGAAGCATATTTTGATCTTTTCAGGGGTGGTTCTTCTATTATGGCTGGGGCAGAGTCAGACGGATTATTATTTTAATCATGATTTTTATGAGCTTCAGCATAACTGGCATTACATAGCCTACGGAATATTTGCCTGGATATCCTATTTATACCACAAAAGCAGGGGAGCCAGTCATCTGCGTTATATCTGGCAGACTCTTCTGATGGGACAGATAATATCAATATTTGACGAAACTGCCCAGGTATTTCTCAGCAGTCGGGTATTTGATATCTGCGATATTGGTAAAGATTTCTGGGGTGTAGTAGTAGGCATGATAGCTATCACTGCTGCTGCAAGTGACAAATTGGATCATTACAAATTTAAGCTATGGCACAGGAAGCCGCGGGATTATTTTTTAAATCCCTATTCTTCGCTTTTTCTAATCTTAGTTTACGGCTTGATTTTTTTGGTTATAGGGTCAATACTCACAGAAACCAGATATTTGCTTAATGCAGTAATCTGGACTTGGGGGATATTTATTTTAGCGACCTTGATCTTTCATTTTCTGCAGTTTAAGGTATCTCGGATAATAACACTCATATTATTATGCGGCAGCCTGATTTTTGCAGGCATCACACTTAGCAGAAACCGTCAGACGGTAATAGTCCACAAGAAGGCGGGGTTATTGAGCTGGCGTGGTTTACCAATACCATATTTTGATATGATGATCCGCAAAGACGGGACGATCAAGCTGGTGGATAAGAAGATATATTTCAATAAAAAAGATAAGATGAATCGGATTTATGGTATGACCGGAGACATCTTGCTGATAGGTTCAGGCAGCCAGGGTCAAGGTGGCAGGGGTTTTACCCAGGGAAAATCGCATTTTGTTTATAATCCGGTGACAAGAAAGCCTCTGCAGATTTTAGTGTATCCTAATCATCAGGCTTGCAGGATCTATAACAGGCTAAATTCTCAAGGTAAAAAGATATTGTTTATTATTCATAACAGCTAAGGGGATTCTATGAAGAAAGATATCCATAGTATAGTGAGAATATGCGTTTCAGGTATTTGGCTAGTCTTATTAATTTTTGCAATTATCTGGTATATAGAGCCACAGTGGCTGCAGGATATTTCATCGCATGGGAAATTTGCCGAAGCGAGTGAAAACAAGCAAAAAGGTGATGAGCTTCTGCGGCAGAAGGAATTTGCCTTAGCCTTGGAAGCCTATTCGGATGCCGTAAGTATATTGCCGAAAATGCAATCTGCTCAGATAGGTAAGGCTATTGCCCTGTTTCATCTGGGAAATCCAGCAGCCGCATTGGATATCTATAAAACTTTGCTGTCACAAGAGCCTGATAAGCCCTGGGAAATCTATTATAATCTGGCAATGATATATGAATCTCAGCGTAATCTGGAAAAGACGGTGGAAGTTTTAGAGAAAGAAGCAGAAGTTACGCCGAACCCTTTTGACAGCAATGTCCGATTGGCAAGACTGTATTTTACCAGTGGCAACTGGCAGGAAGCATTAAAAAATTATCGCAAAGCATTTGACCACAAACCTGATATGGAGAATGACCTGTTATCTACGCTACGGGCGGAACGGGCTACATATCATCAGGATTCTCTATTAGTGAAGAGCATAGATGAATATCTCACTATGGATTATCAAACAGAATTAGAAGATAAGTATTATAGAGAGCCTTATGATGAGGAATTAGAAAGAAATCCTGTGGTAGCCATGATCTATAATGATGCCGGTTTTTGCTATGCAATGCTGGGCGATATTCCATCCTCACTTCCTTTTTTTCAAACTGCCGTGAAGATGCAGCCGCAGAATGAAGAGTATCGTCAAAATCTGGCAAAGGCACAATCAGAATTAAAAGGTATTAATTAATTGTTTTGCGATTAAGGCCTTCGGCTAAAAAAAAGCCCCCGTTTCGGGGGCTTTTATTTAAACGTCATATTTCATGACGATTATTTCATCAAGATCATTTTTCCTGATGAGGTAAATTTCCCTGAGATCATCTGGTAGAAATAGATACCGGAAGAGACTTTGTTGCCTCTTTCATCATCACCATTCCAGTTT
>CAZRXY010000119.1:0-3904 GCA_964604155.1 uncultured Candidatus Cloacimonadota bacterium
GGAGGTTATCAACAATCTAAGTTACCTTGCGAATGGTCTTTAGACCTTCGCAATGGTGACGACTAATTGTTTACTTGATCATTATTTCCACTTTTCGAATTATTTTCGGGGGTATGCCAGAATAAGAATTTTTCTTGACAGATGAAGTTAAAGAGTCTAATAGTTGAATTCAGATAGTTTAATACGTAGTAAGGTTTTAAGTATTTTGGCGGTTCGCACATATGCCCAAATGCATATAAACCGTAAAAATAAGAATGATTAAGGGGAATTAGTGAAATTAAAAAAAGGGATATCGTTTTTGGGAGTGTTTAGTATAGCCTCCGGCGCCATGATAAGCTCGGGGATTTTTATCCTGCCGTCACTGGCATTTTCAAGAGTGGGACCTGCCATATTTATTTCTTATTTTTTAGCTGGATTACTGGGAATGATAGGTATAATGAGTATAATAGAATTATCAACAGCCATGCCAAAGGCTGGTGGAGATTACTTTTTTATTAATAAAACTCTTGGTCCTTTGCTTGGTACAATATCGGGTTTTTTAGGCTGGTTTGCCCTATCGCTGAAAAGTGCTTTTGCCATCTTTGGAATCACGGAGATCATTAAAATCTATTCAGGTATGAGTCCTGTAATCTCCGGTTTATTACTTTGTATATTTTTTGTTTATATAAATCTTATCGGCGTAAAAATATCAGCTACTTTTCAAATTATTATGGTCATAGGCTTAGTAGCAATTATGATTCTGTTTATCATAACCGGTCTGCCGGAAATAAATCTGAAAAATTATTCTCCTCTAATGTCTGCCGGCTTTAAGAGCATTCTCATCACTTCAGGTTTTATCTTTATTTCTTTTGGCGGTCTGCTGAAAGTAGCTAATGTATCCGAAGAAATATTAAACCCTAAGAAAAATATTCCCTTAGGCATGCTATCGTCGATAATATCGGTTACTATTCTTTATACTCTAATCACATTTATTCTCGTAGGCACTATGAAGCCTGAATTATTTTCGGCATCGCTTACTCCGGTGGCAGATAGTGCCAGAGCGACTATGGGCAATATCGGCTATCTTCTAATCACTATCGCTTCTTTCCTTGCTTTCTTTACAACGGCAAATGCCGGCGTGATGGCAGCATCACGCTACCCCATGGCTCTCGCCTGCGATGATCTGTTACCAAAATCAATCGCCTCCGTCAGCAAAAGATACAAAACCCCAATTATCTCAATAATCATCACAGGTGTTTTTATATTTATTGCCCTGCTGTTCCCTCTTGAAGTTCTGGTTAAAGCCGCTTCTACTGTGATCCTCACTTCCTATGTGCTCACGAATCTTTCTGTAATCATTCTCAGAGAAAGCCGAATAACCAATTACCAGCCAAGTTTTAAAGCCCCCTTTTATCCCTGGCTGCAGATTTTCTGCATAATAATATTTTCTTTTTTCGTGATAATCCTGGGCGCTGCCTCTATAGAGTTGTCTCTTTCATTTCTTTTGATCGGGATAATTGTCTATCTCTTTTTCGGCAGAAAAATTTCCATGAGAGAATTTGCTCTGATGCATTTACTGAAAAGAATCACAGACAGTCTGCTTATAAAAAATGTACTGGAAGACGAACTGAGAGAAATACTGGTCAATAGAGATAATATTGAGCAGGATAATTTTGATAACCTCATCAAGAAAGCAAGAATATATGAGATAGAAGAATCTGCCGGCTATGAAGAAGTGATAGCTCTGGTAGCACAGGATATTGCTCAGGAATATGATCTCGATAAAGACAGCATGATTCAAAGATTCCATGAGCGTCAGGAAGAATCAAATATGGCAATTTCGCATTTTTTTGCAATCCCACATATTATCATAGATGGGGAAAACAAGATGTTTCTGGCTATAGTCCGAAGCAAAAAAGGCGTTAAATTTACAGATAATGAGAATAGCGTGAAAGCCATCTTCGTTTTAGGGGGCACAAGAGATAAACGAGTATTACATCTTAAAACTATCGCCTCTATCGCTACCCTAATAGGATCACCGGATTTTCAACAAAACTGGCAGAATACTAACGATAAGATAGAACTCAAAAACCTGATGATCCTTAATTCCAGAAAACGCTTTCATTAGAAAGAGGCTAAAATAATCCGGTAATTTCACCAGCTTCGGATATATCCATATCTTCTGCTGATGGTTTTTTGGGCAATCCGGGCATCCGCATGATGTCACCAGTGATAGGAACCAGAAATCCAGCTCCTGACGAAATAAGAATATCTCGAACCGTAACCAAAAAATCTTTGGGTCTACCCAGAAGTTTTGGATTATCTGAAAGTGATTTCTGGGTTTTAGCTATACAGATTGGTAATTTATCATAGCCATATTTATTTATAACCGACAAGGCAGATTGAGCTGCTGGCTGATAATCTACCGCCTCAGCACCATAGATTTCGTGAGCTATCTTGAATATCTTCTCCTTCACAGGCAGATCACGCTCATAGAGATTATGTAATTGGCATTTTTCGGATTCTATCATCTTCACCACCTGCTCAGCAAGATCAATGCCTCCATCCCCACCCTTTCCATGATAATCTACCACACTCACACCAAAACCTTTTTCCTTTACAAAATCTACTACTAATTTTATCTCTTCTTCGGTATCTTCGGCAAATCTATTGATAGCTACAATAGATTTCATGCCAAATTTGGCAGTGTTTTCAAGATGCTTCTCTAAATTTGATAAGCCCAGTTCTACTGCCGCAGGATTCGGCTGATCTAATGATTTCTTTTTTATACCACCATGCAGTTTAAGAGCACGAATTGTAGCTACCAATACTGTGGCATGAGTACAGAAACCTCCAATCGGGCAGACAATATCAAAAAATTTCTCAGCTCCCAGATCAAATCCAAATCCCGCCTCCGTTACCACATAATCGCTTAACCTCAAAGCAGTTTTAGTGGCAATAATGCTGTTCGTCCCCTGAGCAATATTCGCAAAAGGGCCCCCGTGTACGAAGGCAGGCGTGCCTTCTGTAGTCTGAACAAGATTGGGCTTAATGGCATCTTTTAATAGCGTTGTTATCGCACCCTCAAAACCCAGATTCCTCACATATACCGGCTGCCCATCATGATTGTATCCAATTGTGATCTCGCCAATTTTCTTTTTGAGCTCTAAAAGATCATTAGAGAGACAGAGAATCGCCATTATCTCTGAAGCCGGAGTGATATCAAAGCCCTCTTCCATCGGGATTCCATGTGTCTTACCTCCCAATCCTATCACTACGTCCCGCAGCATCCTGTCATTAACGTCCAGAACCCTCTTCCAGCTCAATCTACGAGGATCAATATTTAGCTCGTTCCCCTGATATATGTAGTTATTTATCAAAGCTGAAAGCAGATTATTAGCAGCAGTTACTGCATGCATATCACCGGTAAAATGAAGATTGATATCTTCCATGGGCAATACCTGCGAATAACCACCCCCGGCAGCACCACCTTTCATGCCAAAAACCGGACCCAAAGAAGGCTCACGCAATGCCACACTGGTTTTTTTACCAAGCTTGTTCAAAGCCATGGAAAGCCCTATGGACATAGTGGTCTTGCCTTCTCCGGCAGGGGTGGGCGTAATCGCTGAGACTAATATCAATTTCCCCATCGGCCTGTCCTGCCATGACTTGATACTGGAAAGCTTGATCTTGGCTTTGTTATCTCCATACAGTTCCAAATCTTCCTGAGATAGTCCAAGATAACCGGCAATCTCCAAAATGCTCTTAAGCTTTATGCCACCTGCTATTTCTAAATCTGATTTCATATACATCTCCTTAGCTATAAATATGTAGATAATATAATAGCATTATTCTATTATCAAATTTTTGTTTCTCGGGCAAATTTAAAACCGCTTATAAAAATTGCATCTTCTCCGAAATAGTT
>CAZRXY010000120.1:0-64620 GCA_964604155.1 uncultured Candidatus Cloacimonadota bacterium
ATTCGCTGGGGAAGTGGCTGTATTTTTTTTTCAATAAAGTTATTGAATGATGATTTGCGGTCTAATAACTCCGGCTCTGATTTGGGTGTGTCCATCGATGAAGATATGTGAATTATTGTGATTAGCAAAGAATTCCTGGTATTGTGGTGGCATATAGACATTTCCGAAGCCCTGTGTGAGAATGATAGGGAAGGGGATATTTTCGTTACCGGTGAGTGCAACGCCGATGTCTTCGCCGGTAAACTTGGTGAGGTGTCGGTAGTGAATAGAGGGTGCTACGAGTCCCTTATAGCCAAGTTCGGCGATTTTATCGAGGGTGATGTGATCAATGTGCTGATTTAGGATGAGGATGCAATCTTGATGGGGTTCAGCGATATCAGAGAGGTTCTGGCAATAGATCAATCTTCCCATAGCCTGCCTGCCGAAGCCGACGATACCATTAATTTTCCAGCCGTGGTAGCTGATATGCACTTCACTTTGGGGCAGAAGGTGGACAATTTTCCCATTCACTCCGGCGTAGTGTAGTAGGGGATTTTTATCGTAAACAATTGATAGTGTACCTTTTTGAATATTTATCTCAGTAATAGAGCCGGTAGCGGGAGCGATAATAGAATTATGAGAAGAAGTATCAGCGTGAGTATCGGATAATTCTGAGCCTTTATCGATATTAATCTTATCGGCTATTTCTGATTTTGTTCTATTGGCACGATCGAGCCTGATAGCTGCGAGGAGGTCTCCGCTATAGACAAAATCGCCTTCTCTCACTTTAAGGTAGCCTCTAATATGTTTAGGTTTTATGCCGAGTTTTTCTGAGATTTTCACAGTGACGGGTTTTTGTGAATAGTCTTGAATTTCATGAAGAATAATAGTGCCGGAATTTAGATTGATACTTTCGATAATGCCTCTCACGGGAGAGGCATAGTGATCGGATAATCCGTACATTTGCTCTTTCACCGAGAGTTTTTTACGAATAAGTATTTTTTCGCCGATTTTCACTTGATCGCCTTCTTTCACCTGGAGCGATTCCAGAATATTTTCTTTATTAAAGGCAGAGAATGGTTTTTTGAAGAGTGTGAGGACGTAAAGTCGCGGTGGATCGCTAAGATTTTCTGCAACGATATCTTGCGGTTTAACAACAGAGCTAATATCTACTTTGATATCGCCGAGATAAGGCAATTCAATCTTGCGGATAAATTCTCCTGTTTCAATGGTGTTTATGGTTGTTTCCAGGGGGAATACGCTGCTAAGAGAAGCGAGCACGGAATCCAGTTTATAATGTTTTTTAAGAGTAGAGAGGTCATTTTCGGAGCCGGCGAAGGTGGCATCGATATACAAGGGCAATTCAGTAGTAAGCGTAATATCTTTTTCCAGATCATTAAGAATGAATTTTTTATCGAGACTGATCTGAAACTGTCGTTTTTCGGTACTTGCGGGGATGACATATTTTTTTCCGGCGATCACCTTTAATGAAGAATCTTCATATAAGATGCTCATAACAGTTTTTCCGGCTTTCCATTTACCGGTTTGAGGTCTGATATGCCAGCCCAGATTCTGCAGAGATTCTTCCAGAAGCCGGGCAGCGATTTTTTCATCAACTTGCGAGAGTTTGCCCAGGTGTGGAGAGACGAAGTTTTTATCACGGATGATAAGGGTGAGTCCCTGAGTTTGCAGACCGTCTGCAATGAGCATAAGAGCTTGAATATCATTATCGATATGCGCAATCACGCCGCCGGCACCGATGGCATACTGGTAGTCATGCAGGAAGAATTTTTCTTTCTTTTCCTCATCGAGGAAATAGAATTTATCGACCATATTCTCGATATTTTTATGAGAGGAGATTCTGTCGAGGAAGCCAATTTGAGCAGTATTAAAATTCATTTCGAGGTGCTGCTGTCTGGCGAGGAAGAGGGCGGCACGAGCCATAATATGCTCAATAAAAAGGAGGTAATCTGCCTGTGGTAAAGCTGTGGGATAGAGCATTTTATTGGCGATATAATCGGTTACGTAATCGAGATCGGTATCAGGGGGGAGATAATGCTTCAAAAAATCCAGTCCGGCATCTTTGAGCACATTGGCAATGCTGTAGCTCATGCCATAATTTGCAGAAACGGTACGATAGAATTTACCTTTAAGATTGGAGAACACATCTGTGGTGGCTCCGCCGATATCGACCATCATTACATCTCCTGCTCTTTGCCGGTGCAGAAGCTCAATAGCGAGCAGTACGGCGCGGGGAGTAGGAATAATATCGTGATCGACAATTTTGAGCACTTTGTCATATCCGGGAGCCTGTTCCATCACATAATCCATAAAGAGCTGATGGATCAGGTTACGGGCAGGTTCATGATTTTCAAATTTAAGATCAGGTCTTACGTTATCGACAATATGCAGCTTAAATCTTTTAGCGAGGATGCCTTCGATCAAGTCACGGGCATCCACATTTCCGGCAAAGATCAGCGGCAGAGGTTCATTAGTGAATTTTGCTTTTGGATTAGCAAACTGTATAAGCTCGGCAAGTCTGAGTACAGGAGCAACGGCGCCACCATCGGTACCGCCTGTCATGAGAATAATATCTGGATGCAGCATCGCCATAGCCTTCATCTGCTGCACGGCGGATCTTTTATCATTAATGGCAAAAGTATCGAGGATAACAGCCCCGGCGCCATAAGCACATCGTTTTGCACTGGCGGCGCTATCGAAAGTGGTGAGCCCTATCACCAGTATCTGAAGCCCTCCTCCGGCGCTGCTGGTACAGAAATAGCTGATACCCGGAGAAAACAACCGGTTATGGTCTTTGTCCAGTAATTGTCTGCCGCATTTTTTTTCGAGGTTTTTTATAGCATTAATAATACCAATTTTAACGTCTTCATCAGGCAGTTCCACAGTGGTAGGTGAATTTTCCATAGCAATGATACTGTATCTACCTGCATTTTTCTCAAGCAGCAAGGCTTTAGTAGTAGTACTGCCGATATCAGTAATAATTACAAGATTTTCCATATCTATCCTCCAAGGACTTAACATAGATTTTTAAGTGATAAATGTCAAGGATATAGTTCGGGAATATTTTTTTCTTGCTAAGAATTGAGATATTTGCAAAAATAATTTTGGAGGCGTAAATGAAATATTGGCTGGCGTTGTTTATAGTGCTTTTATTAATATTGGATGTCGTCTGGCTGTTAGACGGATTTCTTGGTGTTCAGTATAGTAAGGTGCTTAGCGAGAATGCATACAGGAATCAAAGCACTTCTTATAGTTATAAGATGTTTGCCAGTTCCCCCGTGAAAAGCCTTTATTACAGGATAATAATATCCCTGCTGATCCTCACGAGTCTGATCATAGTGATGTTATTTATCAAGCAATTAAGGTTTTATCACAATATGCTGGATATCAGCAATCTTCAATACAGGAAATTATTCATGGAGATGCGTACGGGGTTTGCTTTACGGAAAGTGATTCGTGATCCGGCTGGCAAATTAACAGATATCAGGTTTCTGGAAGTAAATCCAGCCTTCAGAGAATATACGGGTATAAATGATCAGGATGTTACCGGCAGGTCAATAAAGAGTGTATTTCCCAGTTTGAGTGAAGAATTAATCGCAGAATATGATCGTATTTCTCTTTATGGCGGCACATACAGCACAATTCATAAATTAGATTATCAGGATAAAATTGTTCGTCTCACAGCTTATCAGCATTCCGAGAATGTGTTTGCCACTTTGATAGAGGACATCAGCAAGGAGAAAAAGATAGAGGCAAAACTATTGGCTTCGAATTCGGAATTAACTGAGCTCAAAGAGAAGCTTGAGAAGGAAGTAGAGACTCGTGTATCCGAGTTGCGTGAGAAGGATTTACTGATGATTCGTCAATCGAGGCAGGCGGCGATGGGCGAGATGATAGGGAATATTGCCCATCAATGGCGTCAGCCCTTGAATTCTATAGCAGTGATAATACAGGATTTGCTGGAGGCTTGGGATTTCAATGAATTAAACCGTGAATACTTAAAAGAGAAGATAGATTTAAGCATGAGTGTGCTGCATCATATGTCTAATACTATAGATGATTTCCGGGATTTTTTTTCACCTGACAAACAGGCGGCACAATTTGATATTGATGTTCAGATAAAAAAGACGCTTAATATTCTTCAGGACATGTATTCGAATCTCGGCATAAAGATAGAGGCTAACCTAAATAAGTGCCAGGTCACAAGCTATGCCAGGGAATTTTCTCAGGTATTGATCAATATTTTAAATAATGCCAAAGATGCTTTGCAGGAGCAGAAAGTAACTGATCCTGTAATAAAAGTGGATTTATACTGCGATGATGGTTATGCCATCATTGATATCAAAGATAATGGCGGTGGCATAGACCCTTCAATTTTGGAGAAAGTATTTGATCCTTATTTTACGACCAAGCAGTCATCGGTGGGTACGGGTGTGGGATTGTATATGAGCAAGACCATCGTGGAAAAGCACATGAAGGGAGAGATAAGTGCAGCCAATGAATCTGATGGGGCAATATTCAGGATCAGGCTGCCACTTTTGGTTAAGGAATAAGGATTAGTATTGGAGATTTTGGGGTAGACTCCGATTTATTTTTTAGTCAAAAATGGCTTTAAGGAATTGGTCTGCCGAGAAGTCTCTAAGATCGGCATTAGATTCGCCAACGCCTATCAATTTAACCGGGATATTGATTTGATGTTTGATGCCGATGATGATCCCTCCTTTGGCGGTGCCATCGAGTTTTGTGAGCACAACGCCGGTGAGATTTGCTGCCTGATTAAATATTTCTGCTTGCGAGAGGGCATTTTGCCCGGTGGTGGCATCCACAACGAGCAGTGATTCGTGAGGTGCATCTGGTATCACTTTTTTTATAGTGCGATCAATTTTATTAAGCTCATTCATGAGATTAATTTTTGTATGCTGTCTTCCGGCAGTATCGATGAGCACTACATCACAATTAATATTAAGGGCTTTATTTAAGCCGTCAAAGACCACTGATGACGGGTCTGCCCCCTGGTGCTGTCTGGAAATATGTGCACCGGCACGTTCTGCCCAGATGGCGAGCTGATCTATAGCTGCCGCTCTGAAAGTGTCTGCTGCAATAACCATCACAGATTTTCCCTGATCTACGAATCGTTTTGCCAGCTTACCGATAGTAGTGGTTTTTCCCACTCCGTTCACACCTGTAAAGAGCACAACGAAGGGTTTATTTTTTGGAATATTAAGAGTGGCTTCCTTATCATTGTATTCGCTAAGCATCAGGTCTTTGATAATTTTTATAAGTTTATCTTGAATGATCGGGATTTCCGTGATTTTTTCCTCTCGCACGGCAAGTCGTAATTTATCAATAATATCGCTGCTGGTTACCACTCCCACATCTGCTTTGATAAGTGCTTCTTCCAGTTCATCCAGGAGGTCTTCGTTAACTTTACCTCTGATCTGCAGAAGTTCTGCAATCTGTCCAAGGAAACCACTTTTAGTTTTAACCAATTTTTCTTTCAGAGAAGCGGTATGTTTTCTATCATTTTCAGTGAGATTTTCGTTAGAGGAAACATTTTTTTTCTTTTTTGAGCCAATTTTAAAAGCCAGTGCGATTAGAACTCCGGCAAAGATTAGAGCCGCGATAATAATATATAGATAATACTCTTGCATCTATCCTCCGTTACAATTTTATATAATCAGTTGAGGACTTTTTTAGTAGCCTCAGGTCGTCAATAAAAAAAGGGCAGGTACAAAACCTGCCCGATTATCTGTTTTTTTTAAGCTTCTGCTTTAATTTTTTCTTTATTGTAGTGCGCAGCGAGCCGTGCTTTTCTTCTGGAAGCTGTACGTTTGTGGATCACGCCGCGTTTGGCAGCTTTATCGAGCTCGGAATAAACTTCCTGCAGCACAGTCTGCTTTTCTTCGAGTGGCAGATCACTATGCATTTTTTTCTGCATAGTATTAATAGTCTTTTTTATGTAGTGATTACGGGCAGCTCTTTTCTTTTCCTGCCTCAGCCTCTTCTCACACGATTTATGATTAGGCATTAATGTCCTCCAGTTTTTTTCTTAATTACCGAAGTCAAAAAAGGTTAAGGCAAATAGGTGTCAAACATTTTCGAAAGATTTTTCTAAAATAAATAAATAAATAGCTTTAGGGGCACTTTCTGTCCGCGTTTGGCACGAAGCTAATTCATTTATATTTAATGAATTGCGTAGATATTAGTGCATAAGCTCGAGGCGTCGGACAAAACAATCCACACTTTGGTAAAGAGCATTTGCGATATCGATTTGGTAATTAGCATTAACGAGTTTTCTTTCTTCAGATTTATTTGAGATAAAGCCTGTTTCCACGAGTACAGCGGGCATAAATGCTCCTCTGAGGACGTAGAAATCGGCTTGTTTGACGCCTCTGTCTTTACCTTTTGTAGTTTCAACTAAGCTTTTTTGCATAATATTACAAAGTTCGTGGCTTTCCTGGAGGTGTTCATTTTGTGCCATATCGGAGAGAATAAAATCGAGGTCATTGTATCTTTTAAGAGCTTCTTCCCCGCCTTCATAGTGGTAAACGACAGCGTTTTCGAGAGCTTCAGTGGCTCTGGCATCATCTGTTCTGGCAGTGCTGAGGTAATAGACTTCGATCCCGGATACATCGTTATTTGTATGGGCGTTAATATGTAGAGAGATGAAGAGATTTGCTTTCACTTCATTGGCAAATTCGGTTCTTTCGCGTAGTGAAACAAATCGGTCATCATCACGAGTGAGAAAGACTTTGATATCGGAATTTTTTGTAATAAGGTCTCTTAATTTGAGTGCAATGTCGAGTGTGATATCTTTTTCATAGCTTTTTTTTGAGAAGCCGATGGCGCCGGGGTCTTTACCGCCGTGTCCCGGGTCTATCACGATGGTTTTAATTCGATTATCAACAGGGATAGGAGCTATGATATTATCAATTTGATACACCACTTCATTGGGGAAGACAAGTGGCAGAATTTCCTGCAGGAAGTTAACGGGGATATAGTATTTGCTTTGGTTAAGCAGGACAGGGAAGGTCATATTGTAGATTTCTCTACCGGCAGTAACATAAGCCGAATCGAGGAGGAATATGATTTGAGTTTCATACATATTTACTTTGAGCCTGCTATCGAGCAGGTCTGGCTCAACAATTGCTCTAAATACCCTGTTCAATTCATAGACATTAAAGTACTCGATCTCATTAAACTTGCGGACATTGATTCTTTCGCCATCAATATCGCCGTCATATTTAATCATCACATCGGCATTAAGGAACGCCATGCCTGTAATGAGTATAAAAAGCAGAACTATTTTCACAATATCCTCCGATTTTTTTTAGCTTAATCCTCTGCCCAGTTCTTCCACTTCCTGAGTAGAGATATTAAGTTCTTTGGCAATTTCCTGAACCTGCCAGCCATTAGCCAGCAATCTTTTTATCGTTACTCTTTGAAATTCAATACTCCCGAAGCTGCATGAGATGCGTTCTTCGGTTTTTTTTGGTTTGTGCAGCTTTCGCAAAACAGACATAATCAGCATACCAAAGATCACCCCGAACACTATAATAATGCTGATCATAAGCATTTTATCGTGGTAGATATCTATTATAACCTCTTTGAATCTTTCAGGCATCCATTCCAGTTTTGTTTCGGCTTTTTTTGGTTCACGGGCAGTATCTTGAGAAGGAGTGATCATTTTTGGTGTAGTGGTGCTGGAATGTGGAGGAGTTTCTAATTTTGCTGTAAGGGTTTCGTTTTCCTGCGGTGTGTATGATGGATCGGGCGTGAAATGTTTTGTAACCTCCGGGAGAGATTCTTCTTCACTATGGGTGGGATTTTGACTGGCAATGATAAGGCTATCGGCAAAGTTATCATAAAAAGCAGCTTTCTGAGGTTTATTTACATTGCGGTAGAAATCTGCGTATTCCAGAGCTTCTTCGGGAGAGCGTGGATTTTTATATTTAAAGATATCCAGCACGAGCTTATAATCATTATTGCTTTTAAAAACGAAATCTTCGACCTTGTATTCTTCAAAAGTATTTATAAGCACGCCGGTAAAGGCATCGGTAGGCACGAAAGTGATTTTTGAGATCACGGGATTATCAATAACTCTCTTGGATTTTACAGTGGGTTCTTTTTTGCAGTCAAGCAGGCTGAGATTAATGGAGAGAGCATCTTCTCTGAGTCTGTAACGCGGATATTCATCAAACACGAATACGATGCGTTCCACCAGCCCATAATTGGCATGATAATAATCTTTGAGATTACTTGCAGCCAATAAAGGTGTAAGCAGAATAAAAGAGAGGATAAAAAGAAATCTGAACTTTCTCATAATTACTCCGGATTATTTACGCAATTTATGCTTAACCTGTAACAAATTCTTCTGGAGTGTCCTGTTATCGGGTTCCAGCGAGAGTGCTTTTTCAAAATAACTGAAAGCCTGGTTATATTCCTGGCGTTTAAGGTGTATAGAGCCGAGATTATTAAGAACCTCGATTTCATCAGGAAAAAGAGTGAGAGCTTCTGCATATTTCAATCTTGCGGGTTCCAGTTTATTATTTTGCAGTAATTCATAAGCCTGGAAATTAAGGAACTTGAAGAGGCAAAAATTTTCTCGCAGTACTTCGTCTTTTGCTATATCGGACAATTTTTTATATTTCATATTTTCCGGAAATCCTGAGCATAAAACTTCTATCTGGTCAAGAGCTTTTTGCCATTTTCCCTGCAATATCAGGCATTCAAACATAGCGAGATTATTCAACTCATTTTCGGGAAATTTTTGATTTACGGTGGCAAAGTGTTTTTCCGCTTCAGTGAATTTGTGCTCGCTGAGCAGCGTTAGTGCAAGGTTAAAGTGGTTTTCCGGATTATCTGCCAGATTCAGAGCAAGCCGGAAACACTTTTCCGCCTTCGTGGTTTTGCCATTAACAAGCAGCTTCTGACCACGCTTTCTGGCAAATTCTGCCCTTACTCCTTTTATATACTGATACATGAGCCAAACTTATAGAAAGAAAAAAAAGAGGCAAGCAATTTAATGAAACTGGATAGAAGATCACTCATTGTTTTCTATAATTTTTCCTGCGTTATTATCTTCGGCTGTTTTTTTGACAGCTTCAGCTTTTTTTTTGGCTTCCAGTTTTTTTTGGGTGCGGACTTCCTTGAGTGGGTCTATTATGGCGCCGGTAGGGCACACATCGGCGCAGATGCCGCACATAATGCAAAGATCATAATTCAGTACAGCGAGATTATTTTTTATTTCAATCGCATCTTTCGGGCATTTTTTTACGCATATAGAGCAGGCGATGCAGGCTGTATTATTTCCGCAGACCTTGCGGGAATCCGCGCCTTTATCATGGGATGAGCAGAGGATATGCACTCTTTTCTTATCGGAGACCAGTTCAATGAGATTTCTTGGGCAGGCGCGCACGCAGGCTCCGCAGCCGGTGCATTTTACTTTATCAATAATCCGCATACCGTTTTCATCTAAAGATATAGCATCAAACTGGCAAGCCCTCATACAATCATTAAGAGCCACGCAGCCCCAGAGACAGAGATTGGGACCATTATTGATCATCACGGCAGCCTTACAGGTGGGCACGCCTTGATACTCGTATCTTATAAGAGTATTATTATTGCCGCCACTCTGGCATTTTATCACAGCAATCCTGCGGTCTGCCGCAGTAGCTGATTTGCCCATGATCTTTGCTATCTGTTGAACTACATCGGAGCCACCCGGAGCACATTTATTGAGCTCTTCATCCTGCATGACAATAGCTTCGGCATATCCGGCACATCCGGGATATCCACAGGCACCGCAATTTGCACTTGGCAATACTTCTATAATAGCTTCAATTTTCGGATCAATTTCCACATGGAACTTTTTTGAGGCAAAAGCGAGTCCCAAGCCGTAGATCAAACCCAAAGCGCCCAGTATTATAATCGCATATATCATAATTATTCTCCCTGCTTAGAAATTTAGACCGGCAAAACCGAGAAAGGCGAGAGCCATACATCCCGCAATCACGAAGGCAATGGGCATTCCTTTCATCATCTGTGGAACTTCTGCTTTATCCAGTCGTTCCCGCAGACCAGCCATCAAAAGCAGCACAAGCGTGAATCCGAAGCCGGAAAACAACCCGTTTAATATGGCACCCAGGAAGTTATAATCTTCCTGAATATTTAAAATGGAGACACCCAGCACAGCACAATTTGTGGTGATGAGAGGCAAAAATACTCCCAGTGCCTTATATAGGGAGGGAGCAGTTTTTTGGATAACCATCTCCACCAGTTGCACCAGAGAGGCAATAGTGAGTATGAAAGCGATTGTCTGCAGATATTGCAGATTATACGGGATCAAAAGATATTGCTGAATTAGCCAGGTGAAAGTGGAAGCCATAGTCATCACAAAGATAACCGCCATCCCCATACCGAGGGCGGAATCTATCTTCTTTGAAACGCCGATATAGGGGCAAAGTCCCAGGAATTTGGAAAGCACAAAGTTATTAACAAAAATGGCAAAGACAGCTAAAGTGAATATTTGAGTGATAAAAGACATTTTTTACCCCCTGCGTCCTTTATTGAGAATATTGATCAAACCCATCAGGAGACCCATAATAATAAAAGCACCGGGAGCCAGAATAGCAACCAGCATTGGGCTTTGGCTATAAGATGCGGGCATCACGCTCATTCCCAGCCATTGTCCGGCACCCAGGATCTCGCGAATTGATCCGATAATCATAAGTGCCAAGGTGAATCCTAAGCCCATCCCTAAGCCATCCATGATAGAAGGCAGCAGCTTATTCTTGCTGGCAAAGGCTTCTGCTCTGCCGAGGATAATGCAATTAACCACAATAAGGGGTATAAACAGCCCCAGGCTTTTGTGCACTGCCGGTGTGTAGGCATTCATCACCAGGTCAACAATAGTCACAAAGGAGGCAATAACGACGATGAAACATGGTATCCTGATTTTAGCAGGGATAAAATCTTTGATCAGAGAAATCATAATATTTGAGCAGACCAGCACGAAAGTGGCAGCTAAGCCCATACCGATGGCATTTTCTACCGATGAAGTGACAGCCAGGGTAGGGCATAGACCCAGAGCCATAATGAAAACGGGATTTTCTTTGATAAATCCTTTTGAGAGTTCTTTCCATAAATTCATTATTATTCCTCCCTTCCCACTGCTTCAATGAGAACATGCAGTCCTTCTTCTATAGAGCTGCATACTGCTTTTGAGGTAATTGTTGCCCCTGTGAGAGATTTTATATCGCCGCCATCTTTATCGACCTTAAGTTGAGAAATACTTTTAGATAAAAAGCGGTTCTGGAAATCATCCGAGGCAGCATTGGCGCCCAGCCCGGGTGTTTCTGCCTGTTCTATCACTTTGATTTTCAAAATTTTCATATCTGTATTAACGCCGACCATGGTCTTCACCTGGCTGGAATAGCCATATTTACTGGCGACAAAGCTATAGCCCACCAATTCATCATTATCATCATAAGCCAGATAATAGATAAATTGTCTGGGACCTGTATCAGCGGCATTTTTTAAAGGATTTTGGATTTCTTTTTGAGCTTCAAGCGTAGTAGTATGTAATTGAAATCTCACGGCTTCCGGGAGCACATCGCGGCGAGCTTCTTCTTCTGCCAGATTTTTATTTTCCCTGATCTTCTCAGATGTAAGACTATCTACAAAAGCCAGGATACCACTGGCGATAGCAGTGATGATCAATAAAACCAAGCCTAATTTAATAAAATAACTCATTTTGCTGCCTCCCCGAAAGTTTTTGGTTTCGTCCAGCGATCAATGAGTGGCACAAAGCAATTCATGAGAAGAATGGAATAAGAGACGCCTTCTGGATAGCCGCCCCATAACCTGATTACGGCAGTGAGCAATCCGCAGCCGATGCCAAAAATGATCATACCTTTTTTGGTCACCGGTGAAGTGACCATATCGGTTGCCATAAAAAAGGCGCCCAGCATCAGTCCACCGGAAAAGATATGATAAAATGGTAAAAGAATACTTGCGGAAAACAGACCATTTAGTCCGCCAAAGGCAAAAGTGAGGATAAAGACCGTGAGTATATAGGTGATAGGAATACGCCAGCTAATAATATAACGCAGAGCCAGAAAAGCAGCTCCAAACAAAAGAGCCAGAGCAGAGACTTCGCCTATCACACCGCCAATATTACCGATAAAAAGCTGCGAAACCGTATCCAGGCTCGCCATCCTGTCCATTAATTGCTGTGCCAGTCCCGGGTCTGAGGCAGCCAGTTCGCGGACTGATTTCATTGCTGCCAAAGGTGTGGCAGAAGTGATAGTTTCGGGTACATTTGTGAGACTGGCAAAATTTAAACCATTGATGCTTCTGAAGACAAAGGAAAAAGCAGGCTGCGTTTTCGTCCAATTTGCAGTAACCAGAGAGGGCCAGCTTGCCAGAAGAAAAGCTCTTCCGAGCAGGGCGGGATTAAAGAGATTGTGCCCTAAGCCACCAAAGACCTGTTTTCCGATGGCAATAGCAAACACACTGCCAGCTACCGGCAGCCACCAGGGACTTGCCACATTAAGATTAAAAGCTATAAGGATTCCTGTAACCACAGCCGAGCCATCGGTAATAGTCACCGGTATCTTCCTTAATTTCTGGATAAGATATTCTGTGATCACCGCTGCCATAACTGCGTAAGCTGTGAGCAGCAGAGACCTGCTGCCGAAAAAGAAAAATGCTGCCACCATAGCAGGAATCAAGGCTACCACTACCTGCCACATAATGGCACCCACAGTGATACTTTTTTCGTGCAGATGAGGAGCAGCGGATACTATAAATCTGTTGTTCATAATCATACCTCCCCTATGCCTTAACCATCTGTTTTTGAGCCTGCATTTTTTTGGCTACTTCCAGTTTGCCGATATCTATCCACTGGATCAGCTTGATCTGGGCAGGACAGACAAAAGCACAGGAACCGCATTTCATGCAGTCCATCACGCCGAACTTCTGGCAGGTCTCCCAATCACCATATTTTGCCGCATTCACGATCATCACTGGAACCAGGTTCATAGGGCACACTTCCACGCAGCCACCGCAGCGGATGCAAGTGTGCTCCATATCTTTTGCAGCTTCTCTGCGATTAAATAGCAATAAACCTGAGCTACCCTTTGCCATAGGGGTATCCAGATCAGAGATGGCAAATCCCATCATAGGTCCACCAGAAATTACTTTGTGAATATCTTCCGTAGTACCCTGGCAAAAATCTAAAAGTTCGCTGAAAAGCGTACCAATTCTGGCTTTAATATTTTTGGGAGTTTTCACGATCTTGCCGGAAACTGTGATCACGCGTTCTACGAGCGGCTTTTGATAGCGGATTGCATCATAAATTGCAATAGTGGTACCCACATTCTGCACCACAACACCCACCGCCATGGGCAGTCCGCCCTTATTGGGAACTTTGCGTCTGGTGCAGGCATAGATTAATTGCTTTTCTGCACCCTGGGGATATTTTAATCTAAGGGCATCAACGCGAATATTTGGTTCATCAGCCACTTTTTTACGCAGAAGCTTAATGCAATCCGGTTTGTTTGCCTCAATACCAATAATTCCCTGCTTAGCACCTAAAATCTTCATCACCAGCTTTAAGCCTTCGATGATTTCGTCCGGTTTTTCCAGCATAAGGCGATAATCTGCCGTGAGATAGGGCTCGCATTCCACGCCATTGATTATCACTGTATCAATTGGCTTGTCTGCTGGTGGTGAAAGCTTTACATGCGTGGGAAATCCTGCCCCGCCCATGCCGCAAATGCCGGCATCTGCGATGCGTTTTTTCATCTCATCGGTGGGCAGGCAGGCATAAGCTTCATCATCCTGCATCTCTATCCAGCGGTCTGTGTCATCGCCTGTGATTTCAATTGCCATTCCGCGATTGCCGGAAGGATGAGGAAATTCCGCTATTTTGGTGACCTTGCCAGATATGGGTGCGTGCATTGGAATGGAAACGAATCCGCCAGGGTCTGCAATTTTTTCACCGGCAAGCACTTCATCTCCCACCTTCACAATTGGTTTGGAAGGGGCTCCTATATGCTGTGAAAGATGCACATAAACCTTTTTAGGAATGGGCATCTCTTCTATCGCAGAGCCACGGGAATATTCCTTGTTATCGTGGGAATGAACACCACCAGGGAATGTTTTAAGTCCCATAGTTACTCCCCTTATATCTAATTTTATATTTTTTCGAGCCAATATCCGAACCACCACTCACCTTGCAAGTAATTTTTTACAGTCGCCATCCCGTCGGGAAATTATATTATAAACGATATAAATATAATCAAAGCGTAGAATGGGGTTATAAAAGTAATTTATTTTGGGAAATACTTCTCAATTTTCTGGAATACATCGAACCAGGTGTTTTCTGCCATCAAGTTTTTTACAGATGCCGGTTTTATTTTCATCTGCATTACATCCAAAATTGCCTCGCTGAGATTGACAAAATACGTGGGAAGGGAACTTATGTCAGGCCTATCTATATAAATTAATTTTGGCATATTAACAAATTTAACGAGTCCGGAGCGGATAATCTTATTTCCCATCCATTCACGAAGCCCGGGGAGGTCATTAACAACTACAGGCAGCCCACAGGCTAAAGCTTCTATAAGCACCAGTGGCAGCCCCTCATAGTAGGAAGGCAGGATAAATGCATCGCTTTCACGAAATTTTTCAGCCAGTTCCTGCTGTGTAATAATGCCGGTAAAAATTACTGGGAAATCAAGTTCTTCAGCAATTTTTTTGAGCTTATCCACCTGATTTTCACTACCAGAACCACACAGAGTGAGCGTTATTTTCTGATTTGCGAAAGTAGAAATAAATTCCAAAACTTTTAACAGCTCTCTTAATCCTTTAGCGTAAGAAATCTTCCCTGCGTAAACCAGTTTTTTTACTTTGTTTTTCTTTTTCTTTTTGGGAGGATAAAAAATTGCCGGGTCATAGCCATTACCTGTAATGGCAATTTTTGCTGGTTCGATTTTAAATTCAGCGTTAATTTTTTCTTTCTGTGAATTATTAAGAGCAAAAACCATTTCTGCTTTTTGCAAAAGAGGCATCACTTCGGAGGCACGTTGGGGGCAGAAATCCTTCTGTCTGAGAGCGGTGCCGTGCGAGATCAGAAAAACGGGGATATCCTTAACCTGCTTGCAGGCGATAGCTGAGAGCATCCAAAGGTGATGCGAGAGAATGAGATCGGGCTGGAATTCCTCTAGAGCACTTTTGAGCTTTGATTCAAAGGCAGCTCGCCACTGCTTCAGAATCTTTCCTTTCAGTTCACTGTATTTCGTGCTGCAATAGGGCATCACATCGCTCATTCCTGCTACGGGGATGGGTAAATCTTCTGTCTCGAACCAGACGGGATACAACTTGACTGGTGTGTATGTATCAAAGCTTACTTCGTCCCTGAAGGGAATGCCACACAGGACTGCCTGCTCGTAGCCTGCCTCATCTGCTATCTTAACCATAGCCCGCAAATGAATTCCGCTGCCGGTATAGCCGGGTCTCTGTGCCAGTAGATGCAGTATTTTCATTTTTCTTAACCCCCTCTTAGATTAAAATAGGTTTCTGGTATATAAATTATAGTAATAATTCTTCATTTCCATCAATTGCCGGTGCGAGCCGGATTCGATAATTCTGCCTAATTTGAGCACATAAATTTTATCAGCTTTGCGGACTGTGCTTAGTCTGTGTGCAATAATAATAGTGGTTCTATCTTTTGCCAGCACTTCCATAGCATTTTGGATATGCTCCTCAGATTCGGAATCCAGTGAAGAAGTGGCTTCATCAAAAATGAGGATGGGTGGATTTTTTAGAAAAGCCCGGGCAATAGAAATTCTCTGCTTCTGACCACCGGAGAGCTTAACTCCCCGCTCACCCACCAGCGTGTCAAATTTATCCGGCAGTGAATCTATAAAATCATAAATATTAGCTTTCCGGGCAGCTTCCATGAGCTCTTCATCACTGGCAGAAGGATTGCCGTATAAGATATTTTCCCGGATCGAGGTATCGAAAAGGAAGATATTCTGCTGCACAATTCCTATATTCTCACGCAATGATCTCTGCTGGATATCAAGAATATCCTGCCCGTCTATCAGGATTTTCCCTTCCTGCACTTCATAAAATCTGGGAATCAAGGCAGCCAGCGTGCTCTTGCCGGCTCCCGATTCACCCACAAAAGCAATAGTCTTGCCGGCAGGAATATCCAGATCGATGAACCTGAGCACCCAGTCCTGAGATTCGTTGTAACGAAAACTGAGATTATCGATTTTTACGCTGCCTTTTATCTTACTGAGAGCTATGGCATTGGGTTTATCATTGATCTCCGGCTCTATATCCATGATCTCCAAAAAACGCTCAAATGCTGCGGCACCCTGCTGAAACTGCTCTACGAAATTTATCAGCCGATTGATGGGATTTAATATGAAATTTATATACAGCGTAAATGCCAGCAAATCTGCTACATCCAGCCTGTCATGAAAAAGCAGCCAGCAACCTGCACCTATCACAAAAAGATAATAGAAATCTGTAAGAAAAGCCATACCGCCATGAAAAACTGCCATTAATTTATACATCACTTCTTTTGCGATGCGAAAATTATCATTAACTGTCGAAAACTTATCTATCTCCACACCCTCATTGGCATAAGATTTTACCACTCGGATGCCCTGCACCGAATTTTCTACACTGGAATTAATGTCTGCTATTCTTTTTCGCACGGTTCTAAACCCGCTTTTCATCTTTCTGCCGTAAGTGAGACCCCAATACATTAAAAGGGGCACGGGAATAAGGGCAAATAATGCCAGGGTAGAATTAAACTGAAACATGGCAATAAATGAACCAACGATCATAAGCACCGAAATCAGCAAATCTTCGGGGGCATGATGCGCCACCTCTGCTATCATATTTAGATCATTGGAAATCCGTGACATTATATGACCAGTTTTGGTATTATCGAAATAGGTAAAAGAAAGCTTCTGGATATGGCGAAAGATATCTGAGCGCATATCATATTCCATGCGGACACCCAGGATATGACCCCAGCGGATGCGGATATAATTAAAAATTGCTCTGAATATAAAGATAAAAAGCATCACAACCAGCGATAGCACGATCATCCTCACATCTTTATCGGGCACATAAGTTTTTAGCAGCGTCCTTGTGAGTATAGGGAAAAAAATAGAAAGCAAAGCGGATAGCACTGCCACGCCCATATCCAAAAAGAATAACCCCCGGTGAGGCTTGTAATAATTCAAAAAGCGTTTTACCATTATATCTCCTTTTATCATTCTGATCCGCCTCAGATACCCATAACATCTCCACTATCTCAGATAGAACATATTTCCTCCTCAATCCGTGACAAAATCCCACATCCTCTTTTGACGTCAATCAGGTTTTTTTTAACCGGCATGCCCTCGAAAATATTTTTTTTTGAATAACTCATATGCTGCAATGCAGGGGCAGCAGGTTCTCGCCTGAAGGCAAAAATTTTTAGGCTGCCTCTTGGTGAGGCGGGAAGCGGGAGACGGGGAATTAAAATGATTAGCCCCGTTCTTTTAGCTCGGGGTGGGCAATAATTTATTCATTCATAAATATTGTGTTAGGTTAGAAAAACGGTGAGATGCCTGGTTTTTTATACCTGGTTCTGGTAGATAAATCTTGACTTTTGGTAGGGGGGATTGTCTATTAGCCTGTAGATTTTTGGAATATGTTTCGGAGGATAATTATGAGAAGTTTTATTATTATTTTTATGCTGCTTTCGGGGGTATTGCTTTTTGCAGAGGGCACTTTATTTGTGGGGCTTGAGGGTTCCACGCCGGCAACTTTTTCTTCTGATATGGAAGGTTTCCCCAATATAAACTGGACTCAGCATTTTTCTATGAATGTATCTGGAGCCGCTGCCACGCCTGACGGCAGGATATATCTTTGTGAAGGGGCATTCACAACTCATTTGTATCAAGCGGGCTTGAATGAGAACCCGCAGCAGCTTTGCACTATTGCAAATGACATGAGTGCTTTGGCATATGGCAGAGAAACGCTGTGGGGATATTCTAATTATGCTTCACCGCGGGGGATATACAGCATAGATACAGCAAGCGGAGCTACTGAGCTGGCACTTGATGTGGGAGCTTATCGGTTTTTTGCGTTGGATTATAATCCTGAGGATGATCTTTTTTATGGCTACACAGAGTATGGCACATCGGGCTTGTATTCAATTGATATAGACAGTGGAGAGATGATCCAGCTTACGGGGTCTATCCCGGCAACTAACGGGCAGGGTCGCGGGATGGCAGTGGGAGATAACACAGCCTTTCTCACTGCAACGCGAGGGGACGACGGGATTCCCTACTTTGCCTATGATATTTCTCAAGGTGTAGGAGGAGAATGGGTAGAATTTCCCAATCCTTATCCAGAATATCATTCCACCGGAGGTGCAGCCTGGATAGCTGCGCCGGATGAGGAGGTGATCATAAGCGGCAGGATAGTGAGAAATGATTTTCCCGAGATGGGATTAGCAGATTGCGAGATAATATTGGAAGGTGAGATGAGCTATCAAACGGTAACTGATGAAAATGGAGATTTTGTGCTAGCGGAAATAGCCTTTAATGCGAATTATGATCTGGAAATTTTTCATCCTGGATTCCACTTGTATTTAGATGATATCACAGTAGGAATAGAAGATATAGATCTGGGTACAATTATTCTCATGGAAATTGCCTATCCGGTAGAATTTGTGTTTGCAGAAGAAACCGTGCAGTATGAGGAAGTAACTGTCACGTGGCAGATAGCGGCGCCAGATTCGAGGGTATTAGAAAGCTTTACGCTGTATCGTTTTTTGGAAAGCTTTAGTGCAGTTCCGGCTCTCTGGGATATGCTGGCAGAAGAATTAATGGAAGATGAGTACATCGATGAAGGCTGGTCTGAGCTGCCTGCCAATCTCTGGCAATATGCAGTAGTGGCAAATTATACAGGTGGAGTGCAATCTGTGGCAGTGCTATCTAATCCCCTTGAGAAGATAGTCACGGAAACCGATGGTAATGCTGTTCCTTTTACAACTTGCCGGATTAATTCCATCTTTCCAAATCCCTTTAATCCCACAGTAGTTATTGAATATTCGCTATCCGAAACCGTCATGATAGACCTGGGAATATATAACCTCAAGGGACAACTGGTGAAAATTTTAGTTAGCAGCAATCAAAATGCAGGAAGTTATAGTACAAACTGGCAGGGGACTGATGAGGCAGGTAATGAAATGCCTTCCGGCTTGTATCTTTTTGTCTTAAAGAGTAATGGAGCGATTTCGCAGACAAAAAAAGTGATGCTGCTCAAATAAAAAACACCAGATATCTTTGGAGGTTATTATGAAAAAATTATTTATCTTCTTCATCATATCAATTTTAATAAATCTTGCAGCAAGAGAAATAGTGCCGGATGAGGTGCTTGTTATGTTCCAAAGCAATGTGCCTCAGAGCAGGCAGATTGAGATCATGCAATCTGAGAAGCTCGCAGTTATCTACCAGCTATCCGTCCGGCTGTCTATCTGGCACTGCCGGATAAATGATGATAAATCTCCTGCTGATGCTGTGCTTGAACTAAAAAAATATGCTGAAGTTAAATTTGCCCAACCTAATCATAGAGTGGAGCTGCGAGAGACTCTGCCCGATGATGAATATATTGATCTGCAATGGTGTCTGCACAATACTGGACAAACCGGCGGGACGCCGGGTGCTGATATCGCTGCCGCCTCTGCCTGGGATATAGAAACCGGAGGGATATCAGCCAGGGGCGAAGACCTCGTGATAGCAATAGTGGATAATGGTACATACCTGACCCATCCGGATTTAAATTTCTATAAAAATGTACATGAAATCCCGGGAAACGGCATTGATGATGATGGTAATGGTTATATAGATGATTATGACGGCTGGAATGCCTATAACCATACGGGAAATCCCGGGACAGGCTCTCATGGCACTCACGTGAGCGGCATAGCAGCAGCTCGGGGAAATAATAGTGCCGGCGTAAGCGGAGTAAACTGGAATGCCCAGATAATGCCGATAGCCGGCTCTTCTTCATCGGAAGCCACTGTAGTGGAAGCCTATGGCTATGTGCTGGAAATGCGCAGCCGTTATAATGAAACAAACGGTGCCGAGGGTGCTTTGGTGGTAGCAGCTAATTCTTCTTTTGGCATCAATGGCGGCAATCCGGCAGATTATCCAATCTGGAGTGCCATGTATGACAGCCTGGGGATAGCGGGTGTGCTTAGCATGGGAGCGACTGCAAATGCAAATTGGAATATCGATGAAATGGGTGACATGCCCACAGCCTGCGAAAGCGAATGGTTGATTTCTGTAACAAATACCACTCATACAGATGCCAAAAATTCTTCTGCAGCTTATGGCTTGCAAACAATAGACCTGGGAGCCCCGGGAACCAGTATCTATTCAACAGATACCAATACTTCGGGCTATAGTTATAAGACAGGCACTTCGATGGCGTCGCCGCAGGTGGCAGGAGCCGCAGCTTTTTTGATGTCTGTATTACCGGCAGTAACATTGCAGGAATACCTTGATGCCCCGGGAGAGCTGGCAATTGTCATCCGCGATGCTATCTTTGCAGGAACAGATCCTCTGGAGGCACTTGATGGGGTCACGGTCACAGGCGGCAGACTGAATATTTATAATTCACTGCTGTTTTTGCGGAATGGTGATTATGGTGATATCACAGATAATGGTGTGATAGACGCCTATGATGCGTCTCAGGTCTTGCAGTATATGGTGGGGATAAATCCTGGCGGTGCTTCGCTGCCCTGGGAAATCTGGAGAAAGGGCAGGGCAGACGTGGATGGAAACGGATTTATAGAAGCTTACGACAGTTCGCTAATCCTTAGATTTTCTGTGGGAATGATAGATACTTTTCCGGTGGAAGATTAGGCAGCTTTGCCCAGGAATTGTGAGGGCTTAAGCTTTAACGCCAGATAAAAAGCGGCAAAAGCAGCCAGGCAGATAGCTATCCACATCAAAGATACGGCAGGGTGGGCTGCAAAAGTGGCTATCTGGTAGTATAAAGTGGCAATTATCCAGGCAAGAACCGTAAGATATCCCACCACAAAGACAGTCCAGCCCATATTTGTTTCACGGTATATAGCACTGATCACTGCTACGCAGGGAGCATAGATCAGGACGAATAATAGAAAGGCAAAAGCTGCTGCGCGATCACCTTTGAACCCTTTTTGCACCATACCCACCAGCTTGCCTTTATCTTCGGCTAGCCCCGTTTCTGCTAATCCAAATCCTGCGGGGATTGCCAAAAATGCCTCTGCAATACTATCCCAGAAATTAAATTCTTCTATCTCCTGTTCTTCTGTCTTTTCCTGATGTTCCTGCTGAGTGTAGAGGGCATCCAGCGAGCCGATCACGGCTTCTTTGGCAAAGACTCCCGCAATAAGTCCCACAGTAGCAGGATAATTATCATTTTGTATGCCCATAGGTCTGAAAACCGGGGTCGTTTTTTTTGCCAAAAACGTGATCACGGAATTTTCTGAATCCTCATTTCCAAAGGTACCATCTGTGCCAATAGAATTTAAAAAACTGAGAATGAGAACTATGATAATGATTACCTGTCCCGCTCTGAGTATAAAGGATTTAAGACGCAGCCAGGTGTGCAGCATGATACCATTTATCGTGGGAATATGATATGGTGGTAATTCCATAACAAAGGTAGAAATTTCTCCCTTCAGGATAGTAGATTTAAATAGTAATCCAGATAAAATTGCCAGCACAATGCCGGTAAAATAAATGGAAAAAAGCGTAAAGCCGGCTCGGTGTGAAAAGAAGGCTGCTACAAAAATTGAATACACTGGTAGTCTGGCACCACAGGACATAAAAGGATTCATGATTATAGTTAAAATGCGGTCACGGTTGTTTTCCAAAGTACGAGTCGCCAGTATAGCAGGAACATTGCAGCCAAATCCCACCAGCATGGGAATAAATGCCTTCCCGGGTAAGCCTATTGTCCGCATAAACCTGTCCATCACAAATGCTGCCCGTGACATATAACCCGAATCTTCCAGAATAGATAATGACAGGAATATAAAGAAAATAGGCGGAATAAAGGTGGATACCGTCTGCACGCCGCCACCCAGCCCGTCTGCCAGAAGCGTAACCAGCCAGGCAGGTAATGAAATCGCCTCCAGAAGTACCCTGAAACCATCGACAAAGATCGTACCCATAAAGCTGTCAAAAAAATCTATAAATGGACTTCCCACGTTCATCGTAAGGTAGAATACCAGCATCATAACGACCAGGAAAAATGGAATGCCCAGATAACGGTTCAGCACAAATTTATCGATAGTATCTGTGAGATCCCTCAAATTTGCTGTTTTGCGATGTAGAGTGTCCCGCACAAGCCCCTTCACAAAGCCATGACGCCCATCTGCCATTACTACATCTATCGGGTCTCCCGTATGATGCTCTATTCGGCAAACCTGCTCAGCTATTATGCCGTCTGCTTTGCCCTCGGTGTATTTTTCAGCAATATAATTATCTTCCAATGATCGTAATGCCAGCCAGCGACTATCGATATTATACTTTTCTGCAAAGACTACTACCTGAGGTTCCAAAACCTCAAGAGCCATCTCAACTATGGAATCATATTGTACTTTCGTGGAAGAAATGTGTTTGGATGCGGCAATTTCTTCTATTTGGCTCAATAATGCGTCAAAACCTCGGTTTTTATTCGCAGTTACAGGAATAACGGGGCAATCTACGTGTTTCTGAAAATGATCTAATTCCAGATGAAGATTATTGGATTCCAGTAAATCCATCATATTGAGCACGATAATGAGCGGAACCTTCATTTCCAGTATCTGAGTAGTCAGATAGAGATTACGCTGCAAATTTGAGGCGTCCACAACCTGCAGAACCAGGTCTGCCTGATGTGATAATAAATAATCCCTTGCCACCCGCTCATCTTCGGAACTGGCTGAAAGCGAATAGATTCCCGGCAAATCTATCACTCTTATCTTCTTGCCATTATAAGTATAAAATCCCTCTTTGAGCTCTACCGTAACGCCGGGCCAATTACCCACTACCTGCCTGGATTTGGTTAATGTATTAAATACTGTAGTCTTGCCGCTATTCGGATTACCTGCAATAGCTATGGTCAATTCATTTTTTTTCATCTATCTTTTCAAGGATCAGCTCTTCTGCCTCTACCGCCCGCAGTGATAGACGATACCCATTGATCTTGATCTCAATAGGATCCCCCATCGGCGCTCTGCCCATTACATGGAATTCCTCCCCACGCAATAAACCCAGATTAAGAAGCTTCTTGCGGAAATGACAGTTCAAACCCTTATAGCCAATTATGCGGTAAGATTCACCTTCCGTCATCTGCCTGTGCACTCGGTGCAAGCGGCGACAACGCTTATGCCTCTTCAGATGCCTGCCAAAATCCATCGCTGACCTCCTATCCTTTTAACTGCGAATTTTTGCGGTGCAATATTCCTGTCAAGAAATATGTTAGTCACGTCTAACTTTTTAGCTGAGATGGCGGTTTTAATGGTACAAAGTAAGTACTAAGATGTGATTTTGCCTGGCACTGCCCTGAACCTAATTGGTAAATTGATCGGTAGTTTATGCATCT
Source organism: uncultured Candidatus Cloacimonadota bacterium (assembly GCA_964604155.1). Taxonomy (GTDB): domain Bacteria; phylum Cloacimonadota; class Cloacimonadia; order Cloacimonadales; family TCS61; genus Stygibacter. Next base: position 23,665 of record CAZRXY010000120.1, read on the forward strand.
TCTATTTATGAGTGGTTTCCTGGGTCTATTTGTTATCTCCCATTGTAGCGGGTTCTGGTGCTGCATAATTCCGCATAATCTAATTTTTGATTCTTCCAGATTTGAGCGTGTGGTTCTATGGTGTTGGATATTATTTTATGGACATTATGGGCTCGGGGAATTTTGTGCTCAGCATCCGTCCTCACCTTCCTTCACCTCTTCGCATCTTCGCATCTTCGCATCTTCGCATCTTCACCCCTTCTCCTCTTCACCCCTTCTCCTCTTCGCCTCTTCGCCTCATTGCCTCTTCGCCTCATTGCCTGGTGCGGCTTGTGTAAGTCCATTGTTACCAATTTTATCAAACAGATTGGTTAGAATATCGGGGGTTGTCAGCAATATTTTGTTAATTGCAAGTAATATATGGTTAGTTGAGTGGAAATCATGATAATTGTTGGATTTTATTTTTTGCCAAAAAATCAAGAGAGTGCCTATATATTTCTAAAAAACGAAAAAGTGTGGCAGACACAGGTTAAAGCTATATACGTTAATAATATACGGTGTCACTTTAGTGCCACTCTTTGTTTTATTACTGTATTATATTATTTAGCAGAGGGTTATGGGGGAAATTTTAATTTTTAATATTGAATTTTGAATGAGGGGAGGGAGGGGGGCTGGCTTTTGACAAACTTATGTCATTGCTATTTTTTTCATTTTTTTTTAAAGTTTACTCTGCGAAATTTACTGATAATCTATTTGATTAGCAGGCATTTGCTTTTGGCAGCTAATATTCCATTGGCATAAATGCTCACGAGGTAAATCCCTGAGGGGGCGTCATCCGGCAGCCAGCGGAACATTTGGTCACCTTCAGGTAAAAAGCCTTTATATATTGTGTCAATAATCTTGCCGGTGATATCAAAAATTTTGATACTGATAAATTTCTGTTCGTACAGGGAGAATTTTATGGAAGTATCGGGATTAAATGGATTAGGGAAAATGGTGAAATTACTGAGATTGGCTGGGGGCAATTCGTTCAGCGGGGAATCGCTGGAATTATCGGTGGAAAAGGTATAGAGAGCAGCGGGGGCTGTGCGTGGCAGAGTTTCTGTTCTGCCGGAATAATCTACTGCCGTGATATAGTACTCATAATCTGTTTCCGTATCGAGAGCTGTTATCTGAGTTGTAAAGGTATCCTGCATGACGGTGGCGATCAGATTCTGGTAATTGAATTGCGAATTTCCTGTTTCACGCCACATCAGATAAAGCTGAGCCATATTCAATTCTGCTCCGCTATAAGGGATGATGCGGCAGAAGATATCTATATCCTGATTTGCCGGCATCAGTGGGTCAAGCGGTCTGTGCTGCATATAGAGCATATCTCTATCAATTATTTCTCTCACGCGGCAGTGCAGAGCATCGTAATAATACCAGGCATTGAAATAGATACCAATCACTTCGTATCCGGGCATTGCTTCCTGATAGGTGGCAAGTGCCTGACTATCTGCCGGAATGCCAAACATAGGCACCAGCACCTTATGATTAAGAATATAGGAATTAGTGTAGGCGGCGCAATTACCACCGGAATAGGGTGGACAATCTATTCTGATAATTGTGTAATCTCTGCCATAACAATTCTGCATTCGGGCGAATTCTTCATCTATGCTCTCCATTCTCTGGTATTCAGGATGCCAATCAGGGAGTCTTTTTATCATTACAGTCTCTTCATTCAATAATTTTGCTCCGCAATCTATATGCTGGATACCATGATTTTCTATATTCGGCAAAATCTGATAATCTGTGATCCCGCAATATTCATTGATAAGGTTAAAAAAATCTTCATTATTCCAGCCCAGGCCATAATTTTCAGCCAGCATCTGCTGCGTGGAAAAAGCGGTATTCTGTCCATCAGTCATAATATTGCCACCTGTGAGATATGCTGGCAGATAAAAGACCTCGCAATCAAATTCATCACCAAGTATCTGATTAACCACATTGTCATCATCATATTCTCTACCCCCGGGTACCCAGGGATAGCCATCAAACTCAGGATCAATAATTCCCCACTGGTTATCACCATAAAAAATGTTTTGCGGACCCCAGTCCCGAGTCCAGTGGGAATTTGTGACGGCATAGATAAAACGGCAGTGCTCTGTATTAACGCCGTAGGAAGAAAGAGAATACAAAGCTGCGGCTGATTCAGCCTCATTTTCCACTAGTACAAAAAGCGAGTCATCCATCGCCAGGTTATAAACCAGCTCCGGCGGTATTCCCAGGGGCCAGCGGATCAATGTACCCCTCACCGCTTCCCATTCTGCGCAATATCGCACCGGGGCTTCAGGTTGAGCCTGCAGGTATAAAGAAAGAGCCACCAGGCAAAACAAGATAATTTTCTTCATCACACAATCCTAATACCGGTAGTATAGTTTTTCCAGGAATTTTTGTTTGGCATCATTTTCCTCTTTGTAAAATTTTTCATTCCAGATAGTATGGAAATCGCCGTCTGCTTCAAAATACAAATTTTCGGTTTTGCCTAGAAAGTCTGATAACTGGCTATTCAGGGATAAAAAGGTGCCAGCTATCGGCTGAGGTCGCACCGGGTAATTCACGGCATAATTATCATTATAAAATTTTTTATTGCGTTCCCATTTGCTCACGGGCAGCAGCAGTAATCTGCCCGGTTTTGCGGCTATCATCACCACTCTGTGCACTCGTCGGTTCTGCAATTCTCTGCGTATCTGATTAGGCAGCCTGAACTTGCCATTATCGTATAATTTACAGGAAGGATATTGCAAAATATCCATAACTATTATTCTTCCACCGGAAAATGGTCTATCATTTCCACTGCAAAACGCAGGATCAGTGAGGCATCATAGGCTTCCACCAATCCATTGCCATCCACATCGGCAGACGTGAATTGCCAATCCTCCCAATCTGTTATCAATCCCACATAGTGCTGCAGAACCTGCGAAGCATCATAACTTTCCACTATTCCATTGCCATCAATATCACCATATAAAATAAAAACCTCAAATTCATAAGGCAGATATTCGGCAGCTTCAATATGATCATTGCCATCGCCTTCAGGAGCCTGCAATTGCAGACTGCCCCCATCCTGGGTGGCATAGACTGCGCCGCAGATAAAAAGATATTCCGGCGAAGTCCACTGGCTGAGATTGATCACACCTTCCAGGACTTCACCTTGAGCACTTTGAGAAGCGGCAGAGCTTTGGAACCAGCCACTGTAGCCATTGCTGCTTTCACCTGCCAGAAAAACGTCCCATTCTGCAACAAAACCGGATTTTGCCCAGGGAGCAGATTGCATATTCCCGGGTTCTGCCGAGATAAAGATAAAAACATCTGCGTCTATCTGGGTAGCTGCCGTAGCTGCTACATAAAGTTCTGTTTCAGATACTCCAGCAAACACCTGCAAAATTCCGTTGGAGGCTATCATTGCAGCAGAAGCATCCAACTCTCCATCAATGATATATTCCGAGCTGCCTCCGCCCGTAAGCACGATGTGATAATCTTCACCATTATTATTATCCCAGGTGCCATCATAATAATGTATCACAAAATCTATGGTATTCACCAGTTGCACCGGGGAATTAAAGGGTCCAATCACGAGGCTGAGATTGCCCTCATCATCCGGTCCCTGCATTGGCGTTTCCACTGCGGGACCTATATTATTATAGAGCCCACTTTCTGGCGGAAAATAGGTAAATGCCGGCTGATTAAAGCCATTTACTCCCCAGTGCAATGCCGCTCCCAGACTACTGCCGGTAATTGTGATCAGAATCTCATCATCAATGCCAGGTGATGCAGGCTGCCAGCTCACATCCCCATAACTACCCGTACCCCCACCGGTTCCGTCTCCCAGCCAAACATGCTGAATCACCGATCTTGACATATTACCGGCGCTATCATACGCTTCCACATAGTAATCTAATAATGTTTCATTTATTCCCGATATCTGGGCACTATAATATGAGGCTTTATATAGAGGCTGGGGATTTGTTTGAGCGGGTTCATCGCTTTCCGTCATGGCAAGCTCAAGCCATTCTCCCACTTCAGCACCGCCGCTATAAAGCTCGTTATCACTCGTTTCGGGGCTGTTTATGCCATCATAATCTATTCTGTATTTGAGAGTTACTGATGCCAGACCGCTGTAGTCATATACATAAGTAAAGATTTCCAGATCGCTGCTCATAGAGATATTCCATTCCGTGCTCCCGGGATTATAGGGTTCTCTCTGCGGCAGATATATTGAGGGCTGCGTGATATCATCATATCCGTCCACATAGGGCAAGGCTCCTGTCACAGCTAGATTGGCAGCCCGGGTGGGGTGACTATCCCAGATACCGTTTTGAGAACCGTCCCAATACCAGTAACAGCTTGTTTCACCCGTAAGCAGCAGACGCCAGGCCTCCTGAACCGGCTGGGCAGCAGGATTATTATCCAGAGCACTAAAAACTATGTTTGCAGCCGCCGTGATCACAGCCCAGCTATTTCTATCGGGGCTATAGCCATTATAAGGGTCTCCATTCCATTTCTTAAATTCAGGATCACCATTATCAGCTCCGCTCCAACTGCCGGGCTCTACCTGAACATAGTCGCCAGGAGCAGGTGGAAACATATCAAGGTAATCCTGGATAGTAGTGCAGACAAAGCTCTCAGGATTATCCTGCAGCCAGGCAACAAACTGAGCAAAATTATGATTATAATAGGAATTTGAGCCCCCGCCGTAATTATCTCCATCGTGGTGCAGCACGATCAGGATGGGGTGATCTTCGTCAGTATTGTATGGCTCAAACTGGCTCATCACCAGTTCATACTGCAAGGCGCCAAATCCACCTCTGCCATCCTCATTTCCCAGATAGCGGGAAGCCGGCACACCAATGATCTCGCTCACTTCACCACTTGCAGGGTCTGTATATTTTATCCAGTGTGGCTGATGAGCCCATTGCACAGAAACCTGGGAGCCAGCCCATATTCCACTCAGTTGCACCCAGTCTCCTGGGTCTGGCTGCAGCACATCGGCTTCATTGGGTTCATAAAGATTGCTGGCTGTGGTATAGGGATAGTTCTGCGTGGTTCGTTCAAAGTGAATATTATCTATCAGCACCCATTCTATCTCTTCGGCTACCAGATGCGGGATCATATTCATAGAGAAAGCACATTCCGGTGGAAAAATCCCTTTGGAATAATCTGTTATGTCAAATACTTCGGTGATAATATCTCTGTGCATAGCTATCTGCTTCCTGATATTCCGGCTGTTTATCAAGCCCATCAGCGGATGAAAATAGCCAATGGAAACCAGGTCAAGCCGCGGATTACCCAATATAGTGTTCTGGCTTACGATGCCGTTCCAGGGGGATTGCCAGTTAGAAAAATTCCAGTTACCGTCTGCCTGCAAAGCGTTTAGATTCTCAATCAGCGATCCCGTGAAACTCACCTGAGAACCAAAATGATCGAATCCTGCATTCACACCCATCCACACGGCATCGGCGGGCCAGGATGTGTAAGGACCCCACCTCTGGTTATGTATATCTTCTATTGAATAACCGTAATGACCCGCATCATCCGTCTCGATAATTGTTTCTCCCGGATAATAAACAGGCTGGTGCATATGCCATAGAAAGGCAATATAAACAGGCGGCTCACTGTGCAATACTGCGAATATGGATATCAGTACGGCGATAAAAATAATCACTTTTTTCAAAAAAATACACTCCTTAGGCAGCAAGCTAATAATACAACTGCTGCACACTCAATTTCTGCAATATCTGATATATTGCTTCATATACTGCCTGACCGATAACGTCTCGTTTTGCCAGTTTTTCTATTTTGTATTCGGCATTTTCCAATTCATCCTTACTGAATATCTGCCCTGTTAGATTACAGGAACAGATAAGACTGATGAGAACTTTGTCTCTTGGCAGCGGTTCTTCATCATCGAGCACAACGGAGCGGATACGTTCTTTGACCTCCCTTTCTTCCTGATCATCGATCATGGGGTAGCTCAATCGCTTATAAATCCAGAGGAAGTTCTTTTCTTCCCTTTTTAATATACCCAGGTCTATCAGATGATTGATAAAATATTCTTTGATCTCCTGGATATGTATGCCCAGTTTCCATACCCAGTATTTTGCTTCTTCCTGAGTATCGTGCTGGTTTATCATAGCAAGCGCATCATCAAATATCGGATTATTGGCAGGGGTATCATCGAGCACCGTAAGGCATTTCTGGTCTGCTTTCAGACGTCCCATTAATGATAATTCCATCAATACAGCTCCTGCAAGACCAAATTCCAAGCCCATAAAAGGTTGATTGCATACTACTCCCTTTTCGTCATCAAGAGAGAGCAAGAGAAATTCCTCGGCAATACTCAGCTTATTATGCATAGTAACCTCCTCTGCATATTTTTATAATCTGCTTTTTACAGATTTGTTTTTTTTATACCTCGATCTCAATAATTGCTCCTTCATCACTATTTCGTGCCCAAATTCTGCCTGCCATATTTTTTTCGATCACTATCTGGCACATATAGAGGCTTAAGCCACGTCCGGGACTCTTGAATTTTGTTGAATAATAAGGTTCAAATATATGCTCAATTACATCTTCGGGTATTCCTCCGCCATTATCGCTAATCTCCACTTTCGATCTACCTTCGGCTTCTTTGGTAGTCACCTTTATCACTTTCTCTGAGCCACCCCGCTCAATCAAGGCATCTCGGCTGTTATTGATCACCTGCAATATCACCTGGGCATAATCATTGCGATAGCCGTCTATCATGATATCTTTATCATTATCAAGCTTAAGTAATATCTGTTCTTCCCTTAAGCTGGGCTCCAGCAATTTCTGGCAGTGCTTCAGGACTTCGCGAATATTAAAGCTGTCTTTCATCTCTAGAGGCTGAAAAAAATAACGCAGGTCATCTATAGTATCAGACATCTCCTGGATAATAGCCATTGCCTTTTCACTTTGTTGTCTGAGGTAGTCCACATTTATATCCTTTCCACTGTACTCTATATCCTGAATAAGAGCCATCACGGTATTTAAGGGCTGGCGCCACTGATGCGAAAGATTGGCGATCAGTTCGCTGATCGCTGCCTGTCGGGATTGTTTGATGATTATATGGTCTTTCTCGCGAATATTTTCTATAGCGTATTCTACTTTTTTCTCAAGATCCCGCCTGTATGATTCCAGGTTTATCAGCGAATTATATGCCCGTAAACCGGAAGACACGAGAGTGAAAATTTTATCTGAAGTTAATTCTGTTTTGGTCTTATAATCATTGATATCATAATTTATCACAACTTCACGCTCCGGGGCATAGCCGGGCTGCCCGGTTCGCAATACAATTCTTACAAAGTGATTATTAAGTTCCTTTCGTATTCGCTTGATCAGTTCCAGACCACTAATAGTAGTCTCCATCACTACATCCAGCAGAATTATTGCAATATCTGTCTCCTTGCGGATGATTTGATATGCTTCTTCTGCCGAGTAGGCATCCAATATTTTCAGCCCTCTGCCGTCAAATTCAAAATCATCCAGAGTAAGATGCGTTACGGTATGAATATCTTCTTCATCATCCACCACCAGAATCTTCCACTCCATTCCTTCAAAAAGCTCAATATTTCTATTGAATTGAAAGCTCTCTTTCTTTGTAACCTTCTCAGCCGGCTCACTATCTTCGGACATGAAAACCAATTCATCTCCTTCCGCTCCGCTTTCATTCAAAAAAATCTCATTTTTTTTACAGCTCACTTAAACCTCCTTCAGAAAAAGGAAAATCCATGATAAATTCCGCACCCCTGCCTTCTGCACTCTTCACCTCTATATTGCCATCCAGCTTCTGAGTTATCAAATTATAGATTATATGCATTCCCAAGCCAGTACCCATTTGCTTATTTGTGGTATAAAACGGATCATAAATCTGTTTTAGTACCTGCTGAGACATCCCGCTGCCATTATCTCGATACACTATAAGCAGGCGTTGGTCTTTCCGCTTGATATCAAATTCTATCATTCCCTGATTGCTGTCTTTGAAGCCATGCACCAAGGAATTAAGCACCAGGTTTGTGACTATCTGGGCGATTATACCCGGATATGAATTCCATACCAGATATTCATCACAATTTATCTTTATTTCTATTTCTTTCCCCTTAAATTTTGGTCCCAGGCTTAAAAGTACATCTTTTATATAGTTCTTTATCTTAAATTGACGCTTTGCTTCGGTTGCCTGATCCACGCTCACCTGTTTGAAACTCTTTACCAGTTCACCCGTTCGCTGTGAATTGCTCAAGATCAATTTTCCCGCTTTGGACGTATATTCCAGGAAGTTATCCAGATCACTTTTCTTCATCTGATTTGTTCTGTATTTATCATTTAATTGCTTCAGCCTGTCTTCAAGATTCGTGATAGCGGTGATAATTATGCCCACCGGTGTATTGATCTCATGTGCCACGCCTGTCACCAGGCTACCCAAAGACGCCATTTTCTCGGATTCCACTAGCTTTTTCTGCGTCCGGCGTAACACGTCTAAGGTCTCGGATAATTCTTCTTTCTGTTGCGTGATCAGATCATTTTTAGCGGAAAGTATCTCGGCAGATTTCTTCTTGCTCCTGTAACGCTTATAGACAAATATCACCAGCAATACTACTAGAAGTGAGGTGATTATCAGTGAATTACGCTGCATCTCACGTCTGGCAATCTCCAGTTCCTTGATCTCGTTATCCTTGCGAAGAAGGCTGTTTTCCCGTTCTTTTCTCTCCGTGTCATATTTGGTTTGCATTTCGGCAGTTTGCCTGGCTGTGCTCTCGGCAAATATACTGTCCCGTAATTCAGATTCCCGCTCTTTATATTCTAAGGCTTTTTTATATTCTCCTTTTCTGATGTGGAGCTCACTATAAGATGCTGCAATCTCTGCCTCAAGCTCCAGCGAGGATAAGCCACCTGAAATCTCTTCCGCTCTGGCAAAACGCTGAGCTGCTGCTTCATATTCACCCAGCTCCACCAGCATCATACCCGTATTATTTTCTAAATATGCCTGATATACCGAAGCGCCTAATAATTCCATGATCTCTGCCGCTTCATCATAATACTCTATTGTTTGGTCATAATCACCCTGAAAATAGTGGATATTTCCTATATTGCCCAAAGCCAGAGCCACATCCAGATTATTCTCCAAACGCCTGCTGGTCTCAAGCGATTTCTCATAGTATTCTAACGCCCTGCTGTAATCTTCCAGCTCTGCATACAGAGTTCCCATATTCCCATATACTTTTGCCATCTCACTAAGGTTATTTAATTCTTCATGGACACTAAGTGCCTGACGGTAATACTCAATCGATAAAGCCGGATTGAGCAGAGATTGATAAACCCTGCCGATATTGCCTTTAATTGAGGCTTCCAGCTCCAAATTATCTATCTTCTCCACTTCCTGCATCCCAGTTAAAAAATGCGCCAGTGATTCGCGATAATTACCCAACTCAAGCTCTAATACTCCCCAGAAAACATAACTTACCACCAGTTCATGAATTGCTTCTGCATCCGATGGTAACGATCTAAAAATATTTACCGCTTCAGCCAGCTCCTGTCTGGCTTTGTCTGTCCAGCCCAGACGAGTATAGGCTTGAGCAATATTACTCTTCAATACTCCGGCTTCCAGTACCCTACTATCTTCACCTATTAGTTCCAATACCGCTAAAAAATAATCTATCGCACTCCAGTAATTATGACGCGCCAGTTCAATCCTGCCGGCTATAGTCAAAGAACGACGTTCTCCTTCCGGATAGCGTGATTTTTTGGCCAGGTCCAGAGCAAGATTAGATGATTCCCAGGCGGCAGAGGGATCATGCTCCAGCTCAAGCTTAGCTAATTCCAGAAGCATATCCACCTTCGCACGACCCTGCACCCCGGCTATATTATCCCTTAACGACGCTTCTCTGCTCTGTGACCAAAGCCGGCAAAGCATCAATATCATTAAGATTATCAGTATATATTTTACTTCTTTCATGCTATAGCCAGATTTAACACTTCCCCTTTTTTCGTTAAGCTTTTTCTTTATCTATTGCACAAAACTACAGATAATTACAGCCTGACACATATTGTATGTGCCAGGCTGATAAGAGATGGGTTTGGCTCGGGAAATAATTATCCTGCCGAATTTCGCCGAAACTCTCTGTTTTAAAAAAAATTCGTACCCGTATCTTTAAGTGATATATAACTATTTCACTCCCAGCATGTTACCCAGATTGTTTATGTAGTCACAAAAAGCCTGGTTACCTTTTTTGGTGAGCCAGTAGATCGTTACGGGTTTTCTCTGGATAAATTTTTTCTCAACCTGGATATAGCCAGCTTCCTCCAGTTTCCGCAGATGCGTGCTCAGATTGCCGTCTGTGGCACCAGTATTATTCTTCAGGTAGCTGAAATCCGCCTTCTCCACAGAATGAAGAATAGCCATTACTGCAGTTCTGATCCGGGAATGCAGCATTTCATCTAATTGCAGGTACGAAAATTGGTCTTCCGTGCTCATAAGCTATTTCTTCCGGTAATAACTATTTAGAATGAAGCCAGGTAATGCATGAAAAAACAGCATCATTGCACCAAAGACCAGAAAATTCTCTAATGCTACCCAAAACAGCAGAGCAATACTCGCCAGCCACCAAAGCACGCCAATCGCAAGCTGCCACTTGAAATCGTTCAATAGACCACTGATAAAATGAGCCATGCCCATCACCAAACCAATCAAAGGGCATATTGCCATGGGACTGATTATCCGCACGAAAGGACCTGAAAACCCGATTATGGTCATGCAGATACCGGCTGACAGCCAGATATACCCATAAATACGACCTGCCCACGTTGTGTAGCCAGACCTTCTGTCCTCCCTGTGTCCTGCTATAAGCGTGACTACCCAGCCAATTGCTGCAATACCCAGCCATAACCAGATGATCTTATCTGCCTCTCCCGCTTTCACAAGTAAAAAATTGCCGATCATGCCAAAAAACACAATTATACCCCAGATGATAAAATATATTCCATTGGGGTAACTTACCTTCCGGTTCTCCTGGATAACCTGCTTGATAAAGCTGATTTCCTCCGCAACTCTTTCAGAATTCATAATTCCTCCTTATAATTTAAGAGTACTTTGTTATGCAAAGTCATTTGCCCTGGCGAGCCAGATTTGTCAAATACTTTTTTATTCTCTCTGGCATCCCCCTGGTTTTATAATTTTTGGTTTTGTTAAATCATTCATATTAAGTGAGATAACGATTCAAAGTCAACCATTGCGAAGGACTGGCGACCATTCGCAAGGTTTTGGATGAGAGACCTTCGTAATGGTGACGACCAATAACCTCATAAGTTCAATATTCCAACCTTTCAATTAAATTTCGGGGGTATGCCAGATTTCCAAATCGAAATGAATTGACATTAAGATGGAGCTTTATAATTGGAGTTTTCCTCCAGGAAAAAAGTTTTCTGGAAATATTTATCTTGATGGAGCTTAATTATGGAGAAAATTGCAGTTATTGCAATAGGTGGAAATTCATTGATTATGCCTGGTCTCAGGGGGACAGTAGAAGAGCAGTTTGAAGCCGTTCAATCAACGGTGGAAAACATATATAAAATCATCCAGCACGGTTATCGAGTGGTGATCACGCATGGCAATGGTCCTCAGGTGGGAAACATACTCATCCAGTCAGAAGCGGGTAAACAGCAGGTGCCTTCTTTACCTTTACACTATTGTGGGGCACTCACGCAGGGTGGTCTTGGTTATATGATCCAGCAGGTAGCCCAGAACGTGTTTGCTCGTGAGAGGCATCATCAGGACGTAGCTACGGTGGTCACACAAGTACTGGTGGACAGGGATGATCCGGCATTTGAGAATCCCACAAAACCGATAGGTCCATTCTATCTGAGCCTTGAAGAATTGCAGCATCGCATAGATGAGCATGGCTGGGTGGTAGTGGAAGATGCCGGCAGGGGCTATCGCCGGGTAGTGGCTTCGCCCAAGCCTCTTGAGATAATAGAGCAGAATATAATTAAAACCCTGATCTATGCCGGTGATCTGGTGATTGCAGTAGGTGGAGGCGGTATACCGGTTATTCGAGAAGATAATACGTTGCGAGGTATCAGTGCCGTAATAGATAAGGATTTTGCCTCATCATTACTGGCAGTAGAAATCAAGGCGGATTTATTTATCATATCTACCGGGGTAGAAAAAGTTGCCATAAATTTTAAATCAGAAAGTCCTCAGTGGTTGAATTCTCTCGATATGGAGCAGTGTGAGAAATATCTCTTAGAAGAGCAATTTGCCAAGGGTAGTATGCAGCCAAAAATCGAAGCCTCGCTAAATTTTCTTAAAGGCGGAGGCACGGAAGTGATCATTACCTCTCCTGATAAACTTTATCAGGCAGTAAAAGGTGAAACCGGCACTCACATCACTGCCTAACTCACGACATTTTAGCTAAGAACAGACAAATAGTGGTTTTATGGAAGAAGTCTGGACTATGTCCCTAATACGGGTGTGGAAATGTTTGACTTCCCGGCAGAAATAATTATTTTTAGCATTACAGGAGGAAATAGGAGATGTATTATATGGATCCCACATTTATTTTAGTGATCATGGCACTGATATTTGCCATGGTAGCTCAAAATCAGGTAATGGGCAAGTATAAAAAATATGCTGTGATCCGCAATTCGAGTGGTCTCACAGGGGCAGAAGCGGCTTGGCAGATGCTGAGCGATAATGGTGTAACCGGCATTGAGATTAAGCCGATAAAAGGGACTTTAACCGATAACTATCACCCTCTGCAGAAGACAATTTATCTTTCGGAAGGCGTTTATAGCAGTAAGTCTATATCTGCCATCTGTATAGCGGCACATGAAACCGGTCATGCCCTGCAATATGCCCGGGGCTACGCACCAGTTAAGATCAGGGGGAGCCTGGTTCCCACTGCGAATATTGGTTCTACTCTTGCCTTCCCTATGTTCATATTCGGTTTATTTTTTTCCCTGCCTTTTTTGATGGATCTTGGTATCTGGTTTTTTGGAGCAGCTTTGGCTTTTCACATAATAACTTTGCCGGTGGAATTCAATGCATCCAGTCGGGCAATTGGTTATCTGCAATCGCACTTGATTCATGATACTCAGGAACTTTCTGCCTGTAAATCCGTTTTGAATGCGGCAGCTCTCACCTATGTGGCTTCCACTTTGATGGCTCTGGCGCAGTTTCTTCGGTTGATCATGTTACGAGGTTCCAGACGTTGATAGATTTTCACCACAGCCCAAGATTTATATTGCGGGAAAACCTGGGGAAGCTGGCTCGTTTGCTGCGGTTTTTGGGTTATGATGCGGCATTATATCGCCATTTAAGCTTTACTAATCTCTGCCGTATTGCCGCTCGAGAAAAGAGGCTTGTTCTCACCCGTTCGCGCATAGAGGCTAATAAAAAAACAGAATGCCGCAAAATACTCATTATCTCACCCCAGCCGGTGCAGCAGCTTTTAGAAATTATGCCACTGCTGGAATTTAGCGAGCAGCAAATATTTTCCCGCTGCTCTCTTTGTAATAAATTACTTTACGAAATTGAGAAAGAAAAAATTAATAGCTTAGTACCTGAGTATGTGTATGCTCATAACACTCAGTTCAGGTTATGCCGTCATTGCGGTCATATTTACTGGGTTGGTGATCATTACAGGGCACTTTATGAGCGTCTTAAAAACCTGTTTGAGGAAGGTATGCAATGAAAAAGATTTTGCTTTATTTTGTACTTGTTATAGGGATAGCTTCGCTGAGTGCAGCAAGCACCTACCGGATGAAACAGTACCCCTTTTATGCTGGGCTCAATTTACATCTATTTCGTGTATCAGGAAATAATTCTCAGGGCTCTATTGCCAAACTTAATTATGGTGGGTGTCTGGGATATAACTACACTCCGTCATTTGCCTTAGAGCTGAGCGGTAATTCCGGTAAATCAAAGCCGAGTGATCCTGAGGCGAGTGGCTTTACCGCCTGGACAACAGCCAGTGATATAAGGTCAGAAACAGAATTTTATAATCTGGATTTTGCTTTTCGCTATAATTTCCTGCCCGATCGATTTTCTAATCCTTATCTTTCTTTTGGTGTGGGCAAGCTGTATTGGAAGGTATCTAATGATGACGCGATCATAACGGATACCTACGATTACACAATAACCCGCAATAATAATTATGCCTTTGCTTCTGCGGGTCTGGAAAACAAGATCAATGAGCATTTTTCAATAATTCTAAATTTTAAGCGGTTATTTATCTTTGGAGATACTTTTAACTTGCTGGCAGATGGTGAATCGCCAGATGCTTTCACTCAGTTAGGCTTAGAATTTGTCGGCAAATTTGGACGCGGGGTTATAGAAGTAGTAGATTTGGTAGGTATTGAGGCGGTAACTTTTGAATTTAACAGTACAAAGATCACTTCAGAATCATACAAGATAATTGATCATGTAGTAATGGCTATGAAAAAGAACCCTGATCTTGTAATTGAAGTCCGCGGTTTTACAGATAACACTGGCTCAGATTCCGTCAATCTCCGTGTATCCAAAAAAAGGGCACTATCTGTCAAGCAGCTCCTGGTTGACAGAGGTATCTCCCCCAGCAGGATCATCACTACGGGTTTGGGGCATCAAAACCCCATTGCCACAAATTCTACAGCGGAAGGCAGAGCTTTGAACCGCCGCGTGGAATTTTACGAGCTTGATAAATAAATTTTGTTTTGATATCCGGCTTTGCCATACTATGAACCGGTGCAATAAGGCGGAAATTTTGTGGTAGTTTATCACCTTTTTTGGCATAACAGAGTAACCTGAGATGAAGATACAGATAGCATCAGATTTGCATCTGGGTCATTCTCCGAACCGTAATTGGCTGCGGAAAAATCCGATCCTGCCGAGAGGAGAATTATTGATACTGGCTGGAGATACAGTTCCATATATTCATCAGGGCTGGGCAGATTCTTTTTATAATGAAATCAGTGAAAATTTTGAGCAGGTGATATCCATCTTCGGCAATCACGAATTTTATCAGGGCGAAATCAATATTTCCTTTCCCACCTGCGAAAAACAGATCAGGGATAATATTATTCTATTGAACAATGTGAGTATGGAGTGGAAAGGTGTGCGGTTTATTTGCACAACACTGTGGAGTGATGTGCCCCTTAGCCTGCGGACAGAAGTACAGGAGATAATGAATGATTATTATCTGATAAAGAAAAGGACAATTTTTAAGGAACTGGTGACTATTCAGGTTGAAGATACTCTTAACTACTATCATTATTCTTTGGAATATCTTAAAAAGGAACTGGACAAATATAAAAATGAGAAAGTGGTGGTGATTACTCATCATGTACCTGTCTATGGAAGTTTGCCAGAAACATACCTGAAATCGGTACTTAAGTATTCTTATGGCAATGATCTTGATGAACTAATCATTTCAAATCCTCAAATCTGTCTTTGGGTATGTGGTCACTGCCATTATCCTGATGAACGCATGATAGGCAAGACTCTGCTGGTGCGGAATCCTTTAGGCTATGTGATCAGAGGTCAGCAGAAGAATTTTAGGCCCGATTATATTGTGGAAATCTAAGAAATGGAGGAAGCTTTGAAATTTGGGAACATGATATTGCCATTTGCTCTGGAATTAGAAAATCTGCAGGTGAAGGTTACAGATAATGAAGGTTTGTATGCCTATTGGCGTGATTGCCAGGGCAGTGAAAAGGCAAAATTACTGATGATGAAAAAGCCCCATTTCCTGATAGCTCCAGTAGAGCCGGTGAATCTTCCCAGGCAGGTGGCAAGTCATCTGATGATAGAATTTGGCAGAGAGATTATGCTGGAAGCGGAAGCTTCTCAGACGATTTATCTCACATTTCCTATCGAGATCGGTGTTTTTGTGGGTAGAAAGGAAAAAAATGAAATTCTGGATGTTTTCACGCTCACAAATCCAAAATATACACTGTATGGTGAGCCGAGAAACGGCTTCATTTGTAAATACTGGAAAAGCCTTGTTCATACGCAGGAGCCTCAACCCAACCCTCTTTATGAAGGTGTGGTTCGCCTTGACCTGCATAATTCCAGCCGTAACTGGGTTTTTGTGAACAAGGCGATGTTCAATGCTGTAGGAATGAAGATTTTTTACAATGAAAAATGTGTATCGATGAAGGCACAAATGAAAATCATCGAAGAAGAAGTAGCCGAACTGGAATTTTTGAATTTACCCCTGTATCGCGATATGAAAAAATCACCGGAGCTTTTTACTCTTAAGCGGCTTTCAGTTGCCTCCAAAAAAGCTGTTATGCTGGAGGGTATATGAATTTTGACAGGGTAATATATGGTAACCTGAAATTATCAGAAATAATTATAGCTGTATTGATATTTATATTGGGACTTATAGTAGCTAAGCTACTTTCCAATTATCTGCGAAGAAATCTAAAATCCAAGCTCAGCAAAGACCGTCTGGAAATCTTTATCAAATTGGTATATTACTTTGTGGTCATATTAGTGGCAATCTGGGTAATGTCAACTTTGGGATTAAAATTGACGGGTTTATTATATGCTGGTGGATTGTTTGGGATTATTTTAGGCTTTGCCAGCCAGAGCATTGTCGGTAATCTGGTATCCGGATTTTTTTTGATGATAGAGCGTCCGATCAAGATCGGCAATGCCGTTAATATTGACGGCACAATTGGTATTGTAGAAGATATCAGCCTGATATCGACGCGGTTGAGAACCTGGGCAGGGCTTGATATCAGGATACCTAATGAGAAGGTATTCACCTCAAATATCACAAATTTTGTGAGTAATGTAGCACGAAGATTTGAGTACGTTGTGGGTATTCGTTATGAAGATGACGCCGATCTGGCAATCCTGCTTATAAAAGAGCTGCTTGAAGCAGAGACTTTTGTACTGGCGAATCCGGCACCGCTTGTATTTGTAGAAAAGCTTGATGAAAGCTCCGTGAATATTTCCATCAAGATCTGGGCTCCTATCAGCGAATGGTATTCATTATATATGCGGTTATTGTGGGAGATCAAGAAAAAACTGGAAAATAATGGCATCATTATAGCCTTTCCGCAGCGTATGGTCTGGTTTGCAGAAAAAGAAAGTGAGCAACTGCCCTCTTAGATTTATCTGTAGTTATAAATCCTTAACGAAATATTTGTCTGGTATATTTGTCCGGGTATCGTGGGTCAAAGCAAGTGATAGCCAGTTCCGGCAAATGATGTGAGACATTGAGCATTGTAGTATTTCCTATTCTATCGAGCCATGAACCCGTGATGCTGGTGGATTCGTGCACATGCCCGTGAATAGTGAGAAGTGGCTGTCTGCAAGTGATAAACTGAAGGATAGCTATGCTGCCAATATGTACATCAAGAGGAGCATATTCTATCATTTTACCATCCAGTCCAGCACGGTCTAAGGCAGTTTTATAGGGCGGTGCATGAAACAGGCAAATATATTTTGAGAGGTCTTTTGATGTAAAAAGTTTTTCCAGGTCTCGCTTAATAGTACCCCATTCCATTTCCAGATCATCCACTTCCTTTGTTCTAAATCCCGCATTAGGCGGAATTGCCCCTACATCCACATAGCGGGAGACATCATACTTTTCCCAGTCCTTGAGTTGAAATGGCGTAGGGGGCACATAAGAATAACCGCATATTGTGTATTCCCGCCATTTACGGCAATTATTATGGGAATAATGCCACAGTCCCTGCTTTTCCAGAGCAAGGCAACTTGGCTCCAATATCCCCGGGTCATCATTGCCTAATATGATGAATATTTCCGGATAACTCTCTTTCATTTCCTTTTTCAGCAGTGCCAGATTTTGTCTAAGAAAAATTGAAACAAAATCTTCCACGTTTTCACCCAGGTGAATTTTATATATTCCGCCTGAGATATCACCGGCAATAAACACCGCAGCAGGTGCCTCATCGGCAATAACGGCAAATAATCTCTCGTAAAGCTCTCTCCTGCCATGCAAATCCGATACTGCCAGGCAGTTATAACCACTATGCATAATATACCTCTCAAAACGGGTACACGGAATCATCATCACGCTAATGTCAAGCAAATTGCCGAAACTCAAGCCAGCCCCGGATTTTTTGTACTCCTCTATACTAATCTCAGGAGGCATCATCATTTGGGGAAATATTACCCATATTACTTTACAAATGATCAGTTTTATATAAAATGTCTTCGCTGATAAAGGAGAGTGATATGCTAACAATGTCGGAGCTAAACCGGCGAATATTGCGATTAGGGCAGCAGGGTCTGGCACGTCAGGTTTTTTTGGCGAGAGTATCGGAAGAGCTTTTGCAGTTTACGGATTGTGACGCCTTAGAATTGCGATTAGCGGATGAAATGTTGCAGTATTTATGGCATTATTCTGCTGCTGGTGGTGGTTTTTTTTATGAAAGTGAATTTATGACGCAGCCTGATGGTAGTCTGGTGCCCTGTCTGGAAAGCGAAAATTTTCAGGAAGCGGTTTGCAGTGAGTTATTTAAAATCCGCTATAATGCAGAATTAAATTATTACTACAGCCGGCAGAGTATATTAATATCAGATACATATCACGATAAGCATTACAGTAATGGAGAAGGCAACACGCTGGGAGATGAGACTGGCTATGGTTCCATGATCTTCATCTCATTTATCACGGATGATGATATCCCAGGTCTTTTGATCATAAAAAAAGAAAGGTGCGGTTTTATAAATCCCGAAGATAAGCTGCTCTTTGAGAGTCTGGCTCAGACCCTCGGGATTGCAATAGCCTTTCGCCGTTCGCAATACGCTCTGGGTGAGCGTTTAAAAGAGCTATCCTGTCTTCATTCCATTAGTAAATTGCTGCAGGAAAGCGATCTTAATATGGATGAAACCTTCGAAAAACTGGTATCAATTATACCTGAATCTTTCCAATACCCCGATGAAACTGCCTGCAATCTTAAGATCAGAGAAATAAATTATAAAACAGCGAGTTATAGAGAAAGCAGCCGCAATTTATGCACTACAATAATATCTGACCGCGAGATCGTGGGAGAGCTCACAATTTGCCTCTTAGACAGCCACCTGGATTTTCTGCCGGAGGAGCATGATCTCTGCGAATCGATCTGCCTTGCTACGGGAGCTCTCTACCGCAAATTGCTTTCTGAAAAAGAGCGTAAGGAAACTGAAGAAAAATTACGTCAGGCAGACCGTCTGGCGACTATTGGTCAATTGGCAGCCGGTATTGCTCATGAACTTAATGAGCCTCTTTCCAATATTCTGGGGTATGCTCAATTAGCATCAGAATCTGCCTGCGATAAGCAATTAGTAGAAGACCTGCAAAAAATTATCAATTCCTCGCTTCATGCCCGTGAGATAGTACGAAAACTCCTGCTTTTTTCACGTCAGATGCCTATGCATAAAAAACAATTGAATCTGAATGATATCATAGACGAAAGCCTCGAAATTGTGGGAAACCGTTTGAATAAGCATAATATAGAGCTGAGACTTGTTCTTGAAGAAAACCTCCCGGATCTTACAGCCGATAGTTCCCAGCTCAAGCAGGTGGTTATAAATCTACTAGTTAATGCGGAGCAGGCAATGCCTTCTGGCGGTAGATTAATGATCAGCACGATCCATAAAGAGGGGAAAATAGAATTAGAGGTGAAAGATAGTGGCACAGGTATGAGCGAAAGTGTGCAAAAAAAGATTTTCCTGCCATTTTTCACAACCAAGAGTCAGGGAGAAGGCACAGGGCTCGGACTTGCTGTAGTGCATGGGATAGTAAAGACCCACGGAGGCACGATAAAAGTAAAATCTGGTTTAGATCAAGGCACGAGCATCAGGATAATACTCCCCATTACCGAGAAATACTAAGGCAAAAAAATGAGTAAACAGGACGTTGTAATACTTGTTGTTGATGATTCGGCAGATACCCGCGAGATGATCCGCCGGCATCTCCAACCCCATTACTCAGTGGTGATTACTGCTTCCAAAGTGGAAGAAGCAGTTGATCTATTAAATAATCGTGATATCGATCTGGTGATCACAGATTACAAAATGCCGGGCACAAGCGGTTTGGAACTGGTGCGTTTTATCAGAGAAAATCTCAGAAATACCGGACTGATGATGATCACGGGATATGCTACGATAGAGGGTGCCGTGGTAGCAATGAAACTGGGTGTTGAGGAATATCTCCCCAAGCCATTTACAGGCGAGGAACTGCATACCGTTGTCAAATCTCTGTTAAAAAAAGTGAAAGCACGGCAGAGTATAGAATGCGCCCATCAAGACGGCGGAAAATACGGGATAATTGGCTGCTCTAATGCAATGCAGGAAGTTTTTGACCTCATAGAGAAAGCCTCTCGCACTTCCGCAACGGTGCTGATTACAGGAGAAAGCGGAACCGGCAAAGAACTGGTAACCCGAGCTATTCACTACCAAAGCAGACGCAGCTCAGCTCCTTTTGTGCCCGTGAATTGCACGGCAATACCGCAGGAACTGCTGGAAAGTGAATTGTTTGGATATGTAAAAGGAGCTTTCACCGGTGCAGATACTTCGCGCGCCGGATTTTTTCAAACTGCCGATGGCGGCACAATATTTCTGGACGAAATTGGCGAAATGAGTCTGATGATGCAGGCAAAATTGCTGCGCGTCATTCAGGAAAAAGAAGTGTATATGGTGGGTTCTCGCAAACCCTTAGCGGTTAATATCAGGATCATTTCTGCTACTAATAAAGACCTGCGCAGCCTCGTGGATGCAAGACTTTTCAGAGAAGACCTGTATTACCGACTCAATGTAATCAATCTTAGATTACCCCCATTGCGGGAACGTGACAGCGATATTCTATTGCTCATAAATCATTTCCTCAGAAAGCATAGCCTGGAAATGAGTACTGAGATACCAGCCATTCAGCAGGATGCTCTTATGCTTCTACAGCAATATCCCTGGCCAGGAAATGTGAGAGAGCTTGATAACCTGCTGCATAGATTAGTGGTGATGCATAATGACGCTACTATTACGCCTGCAGACCTGCCCGAATACATGAGAAATAGCCTGGTACTCGGGAATAATCTGCCTCTGCGTACCCTGGCTGAAATTGAAACTGAACATGTGAAAAAAGTGCTGGAAAATACAGGCGGTAATAAATCCGAAGCTGCCCGTATCCTTGGTATTGATCGCAAAACTCTACGCAGCAAACTTCAGGAATCCCATTAACCCCTCAGTACGGAGAGAAATTAGCCAGTGAGGAATTATTCCCCACTCATTTGTCTTTATATTATTATATTTTTAGTTACAGTAATATCCCTTATATCTAATATAATATTGTATTTAAGTAATAACCATAAAATATCTAAGTGTTTGGCACACTTCGTGCATTACTAAGCGACATAAGAAAAAAAGATATTGGAGGTAAGAATGGAAGTGAAGGCTTATAATCCATTCAAGATGGCTCAAGCCCAGTTTGACAAGGTGGCAGATATACTGAATCTTGATCAGGGTACCAGAGATTTACTTCGCAATCCTCTTCGCGAATATCATTGCAGTATTCCAGTGAAGATGGATGATGGCACAACTAAAGTATTTCAGGGATTTAGAGTGCAGCATAATGATGCCCGTGGTCCTGGAAAGGGCGGCATTCGTTTTCATCCTCATGAAACAGCAGATACAGTGAAAGCATTATCGATGTGGATGACTTGGAAATGCAGCGTGGTAGATATTCCCTTAGGTGGCAGTAAAGGCGGAGTGATATGTGATCCCCATAATTTAAGCCAGCGTGAGCAGGAATTGATTTGTCGTGGCTGGGTTCGCCAGATAGCTCATGACGTGGGACCTCTACGCGATGTTCCGGCTCCCGATGTGATGACTAATGCTCAGCACATGCTGTGGATGCTTGATGAATTTGAGGCGATTCACGGGCAGAAATTTCCTGGTTTTATTACTGGAAAGCCCGTTGGAATGGGTGGTTCTCTGGGCAGAACAGAAGCCACAGGTTATGGAGTGATCTTCACTCTAAGAGAAGCATTACGCGAACTTGGTATCAATCCGGCAGACACCACCGCCAGCGTTCAGGGCTTTGGTAATGTGGCTCAATATGCAATAGACCTTTACACGCAGTTAGGTGGCAAGGTTATCTGTGTTTCATGCTGGGATCAGCAGAAGCAGGCATCATACTCTTTTCGCAAGCCAGACGGAGTCGATCTGCAGCAGCTAAAATCTATTACCGATCGTTTTGGCGGCATAGACCAGGCAAAAGCACTTGAATTTGGTTATGAAATACTTCCTGGTGATGACTGGCTTGTTCAGGAAGTGGATATCCTCATACCTGCGGCATTGGAAAACCAGATCCGTGAGGACAATGCGGCAAAAATCAGCGGCAAAGTAAAGGTGATAGCCGAAGGTGCTAATGGTCCCACAACACCGGAAGCAGATGCAATTATCAAGCAAAAAGGGATTTTTATGATCCCGGATTTTCTGGCAAATGCCGGTGGCGTTACCTGCAGCTATTTTGAGCAGGTGCAATGCAATATGAATTATTACTGGGAAAAAGATGAAGTTCTCAGCAAGCTTGATATCAAGATGACTTCAGCATTCCTTGATGTTTCCAAACTTTCAAAAACAAAAAAACTCTACATGCGTGACGCAGCTTATGTGATTGCTATCAATCGCGTTGCCCAGGCATGTAAAGATAGAGGTTGGGTTTAGGCTGCCCAATATTACAAAACCTTCATGTTAGAAAAGAATGGAACCGGTTTTGCCGGTTCCATTCATTGAAGAGAGCAGAACAGGAGTATGAGCAAATGAATGATATCCCTCAGAGAAAATACAGTCGTTTCGATGACAGTAAAACATTCGATTATATTGGCAATGGCGAATTGGGTGGTAAAGCAGCTGGATTAGTACAGATTCAGGAAATTTTTGAGGCAGAAATATTAGATAATGAATTTGAAAACCTCAATATCGCTATTCCCAAAATGACCGTTTTGCGAACTGATGTTTTTGATGAATTTATGAAGCAGAACGATCTGTATCCAATAGCTTTATCGGCTATAGATGATGTATTTATTGCTCAGGCTTTTCAAAAAGCCAGCTTACCACCAATTTTCCTGGGCGATCTTAGAAATCTCATCAGTAAGGCAGATACGCCTTTAGCTATTCGCTCTTCCAGCCTGCTGGAAGATTCTTCTGAAGAACCTTTTGCGGGAGTGTATGCCACAAAAATGCTGCCCAATAATCAACCTGATACTGAGAATCGCTTTAAAAAACTGATAGAAGCAATCAAATTTATCTATTCTTCACTTTTTTTTGCAGAATCCCGCGATTATTTTCAGGTGACAGGCAAGGATTTACGTGATGAAAAGATGGCTGTGATCATTCAGGATGTTGTAGGAAACCGCTATGGAGATCATTTTTACCCCCTTATTTCCGGTGTAGCCCGTTCCTATAACTATTACCCGGTGCAAAACTGCAAACGCGAAGACGGAGTGGTTAATCTGGCACTGGGATTAGGTAAAACCATCGTAGATGGCGGCTCATCCTGGTTATACTGCCCGCTTATGCCACAATCTCCACCCCCTTATAACAATATAAAAGACCTGCTCGATAACAGCCAGCGAGACTTCTGGACAGTTAAAATGGGTAGGATCAATGAATTTAACCCAATTTCAGAAGTAGAATTTATGGAAAAGCATGATCTGGATAAGGCGGAAGAGGACGGCGTACTCAATCTCACCTGCTCAACCTATGATTATATGAACGACGTTCTGATAGCCGGAGTTCAAGGAGCAGGAGCTAGACTTCTAAATTTTGCCCCTGTCTTGAAATATGAAAAAATATTCCTAAATAAAGCAATTCGCAAATTACTTGATATTTGCAGCAAACAATACTGCTCAGATGTGGAAATAGAATTTGCCGTGCGGAAAGATGATACTTCTAACCAGTATAATCTGGGATTTTTACAAGTCCGAACTATGAAAGTGGCATCTGATGACGGAACAAGCGAAACCTTTGATTATCAGCAATCCGACCTTCTGGCAGAAAGTCATTCTGTTCTGGGGAACGGTAAAAGAAATGATATCCTAGATATTGTTTATGTGAAGCCAGATACGTTTTCAGCTATAAACAGCCGCAATATTGCTCGAGAAATTGCTGCGGTAAACCGCGAACTTGCTGAGCAGAATAAGCCCTATTTATTGATCGGTTTTGGCAGGTGGGGTTCATCTGATCCCTGGCTTGGCATTCCGGTAACCTGGAGCATGATTTCAGCAGCCCGTACGATAATCGAAGCCACTCTACCACAGATGAAGCCAGACCTCAGCCAAGGTTCGCATTTTTTCCATAACCTTATTGCCTTTGGCATTTTTTATCTCTCTATCGAAGAAGAAAAAAAGAAAACTATTGACTGGAATTGGCTGGATAGGCAGGAGATAATTCACGATGGTGAGTTTGTGAGACATGTGAGATGCTCAAAAAATATCAGCATCATAGTAGATTGTGTAAAAAATCGGGGAGTGATAGTTAAATGACAGATGAACTTCATATTAAGAATATTCTGAAGAGTCTTAATGAGCGGAAAAAGGAACTGAATTGTATCTACCGCATCGGCGAGATACTCAATGATATTGAGCAGCCACTCGAAGAAGCGATGAGCCGCATTATAGAGGTAATTCCGCTTGGCTGGCAATATAGCGAAATCTGCACTGTACAGATTGTATATGATGGCCAGATTTTCCAGACTGACGGGCACAAGATCAGTGCCTACAAACAAGAAAGCCCAGTAATCATAGATACTAAAGAAGTGGGCAGCTTAAAAATTTTTTATGACCAAAAAAAAAATATCTATGAGTTCCTCACTGAAGAGCAACAATTATTAAATACTATTGCCGAGAAAATCAGCATATTTCTGCATCGCAGACAATTGAAAAATTCATTGGCAGAAATGAAACGGGCTACAATAAATCAGCATCAGAGACCTGAATGGAAAACTATTACCGAGTTGCTCAGGCGTACTGATGCCGATAACTATCTGAGAATAGCCAGAAAATTAATGAACTATCTATTCTGGATCGGCAGAACAGAATCTATGGTAATTGAAAACTCGGTAGAAAAAGCTCCAGAAAATGTTGAACCGGAATATCTGCTATTCACAAATAAACCCGTGAGCAGACAGGATAAGGACAGTCTTCTTGAACAGAGTCGGCAGATATTCATGCTTGCTGAAAATAATCTCGATGATGATGAGATACTGCTTAATATTCAAAAATGGCTGCAGGAAGACAAGGTAAGCTTTCTTATTCTTATGTTAGAAGACCTTGCCACTTCACTCAGCGATATCCAAAGTGCTTTAGAAAGATATTTCTATCTCAGCCTCGATAAAATTGAATTATCTAATTTCACTAAAAAGAACCTCAGCGTTCTGCTTATCTTGAGATTCTTTACAGATCAATTGGAATTTATCAATATTGCTAAAAATTTTGTGGATATCAATTATTTCCGCGACCTCATCCAGCATATGATCTTTCCCAATAACAGCCATGGTAAACTGGGCGGAAAGAGTGCCGGTATATTTCTGGCAAGAAGTATTACTTCTTCTCTCTTTGGCAATAAATTGCACGGCATCAATATCTCTTACCCCAAAACATGGTGCATCACTTCGGATACTATGCACCGTTTTTTGTATTATAATAATCTGGAAGAGATCATCGAACAGAAATACAAGGATATTGAACAAATTCGTTCTGAATATTCTAATATAATACAGCTCTTTAAGAATTCACACTTCCCACCCGAAATCCTAAAAGACCTTTCACGTGCTATAGAGGATTTTAGCGAAAATCCCATTATTGTCCGCTCTTCAAGCCTGCTGGAAGACCGCGTTGGTGCAGTATTCTCTGGAAAGTATAAAAGCCTCTTCCTGGCAAATCAAGGCACAAAAGTGGAAAGAATTAGCGCTCTCGCAGACGCAGTGGCAGAGGTTTATGCCTCAGTCTTCTCGCCAGACCCCATTGAATACCGACGCGAAAGAGGACTGCTGGATTTCCACGAAGAAATGGCGATTATCATTCAAGAAGTAGTTGGGAAAAAAGTAGGGCATTATTTCCTGCCCGCTTTTGCCGGCGTGGCTTTTAGCAATAATGAATTCCGCTGGTCTCCCCGCATTAAAAGAGATGACGGGCTCATCCGCATCGTCCCCGGATTGGGCACCAGAGCAGTCGACCGGCTTAGCGATGATTATCCTGTGCTTATTGCACCCGGACAACCTGATCTGAGAGTCAATGTCTCTGCAGACGAAATTCTTCGCTATTCTCCACATAAAATTGATGTCATAAATCTGGAAAAAAACACCTTTGAGACTATTGAGATAAAATCACTCCTCAAATTGTATGGCAGTGAATATCCCATGGCAGATAAGGTTCTCTCTTTCTATCATGATCAATCTATCAGGAATCTAAATATCTTTCAGGTGGATTTTGAAACTGCTGATCCCGTGGTTACTTTCCACGGACTGTCTAATTCTTCACCAGAAGGTAATTATATCAGCCTGATTGGAGATATTCTCACGATCCTTAAACGAAAAACAAATGGTCCCGTTGATATCGAATTTGCCTGCGATGGCAAAGATTTTTACCTTTTACAGTGCCGCGCTCAGAGCTCCGGCTCCGAAAAACAAGTGGTCGCTATCCCCAAAGATATTCCTAAAAAAGATATCCTCTTTAATGCCAATCGCTTCATTAGTAATGGATATCTTCCTGATATAACGCATATCGTCTATGTGAATCCCGAGGGCTACAGCAATCTTGAAAATCTGGACGATATGAAAAGCGTCGCCAGAGCCGTAGGCAAGCTTAATAAAACGCTGCCTAAAAGAAAATTTGTGCTAATGGGACCAGGTCGCTGGGGCTCACGTGGAGATATAAAACTCGGCGTAAACGTTACCTATTCAGATATTAATAATACTTCAATTTTAATAGAAATCGCCAGAAAAGAAGGGCATTTTACCTCAGACCTTTCCTTTGGCACACACTTCTTCCAAGACCTGGTGGAATCTGAAATCCTTTACCTGCCACTCTATCCTGACGATAAAGATATTATCTTTAATGAAAAATTTTTGCTGGGCTCAAATAATATCCTCTCCGAAATTGCTCCCGAATTTGAATATCTCAAGGATACTGTACACGTTATCGACATTCAGGCAACTCGAAAAAACCAGACCCTCAAGATTCTTATGAATGCCGATCTGGACGAAGCTTTAGCATATTTTTCTGCAAGTTCTAATTCTGATATTGTGCCGGCTAAACTCATTACAGCTTCCGAGCCAATTCAAGAAAATTACTGGCTCTGGAGAATGAGAATGGCAGAAAATATTTGCAGAAACATTGATCCTGAGCTATTCGGTATCAAAGCTATGTATATCTTTGGTTCTGTGAAAAATGCCAATGCCGGACCTGCCAGCGATATCGATCTGCTTATCCACTTTATCGGCAATAAACAGCAGAAGAATGAACTTCAAAACTGGCTGCAAGGCTGGAGCCTCTGCCTCTCGGAAATGAATTATCTCCGTACCGGATACAAAACCGACGGCTTGCTTGACGTACACTTTGTCACTGACCAGGATATAAAAGAACAAAATAGCTATGCTGCAAAAATTGATGCAGTCACGGACGCTGCCAAACCCCTGCCCCTGGGTTTTGCCAAATGAATAAAGAAAATCACCATAAAAAAAAAATAATAACAGAATCTGATGAGAAAATCCAGGAACATCAGGATAAAAAACCTGTTCTAAAGGGATTATGCATTAATTGTGAGCACCGCTTCACCTGCACTCTCCCCAGACCCGAAACCGGTGTGTGGTATTGCGAAGAATATGAATAATCCCGCAACGCTGATACCGGAAAGCGATTAGCCCGGGTAAATTTTTATACCACCCTGAAAAGGGTAGTACCATGATAGCAATGGGCGAAACCCGCGGGAGAGTGACACGCACGTGTTTCAACCACTGATCTTGCTTCTACATAAATCCCGGGATATATCCCGATTAGGAGGGGGAAGAGGGCATCGCCAAACCCCAGGCTGAATGCACAGGGCTACTCATTTTCTTCTCACTCTTCACAACACCCATCACATCTTTCAGTAAAAATTGCCTCTACGCCCTCCGCCTGTTATGTCGAACATTCTTCGTAGTATAGTGATCCAAAATCTATTCTTCTCTGATCCCATTATGAACTCCTTTCACTTTTTCTGAGTCCACTTTTTCAAGGACGCGGCACCGCACCTCGTCTCACTCTTCACTTCTCTCCCTCTACCTTCTCTGTGGTAAAAAAACAGAGAGTATGCCAGCCCCAAATCGAAATGAATTGACATTTTACCCTGTTTTGAAATTGTTCACTCAGGTAGGAATATGGATATATATCGTTTATTGGCAATAGATTATGGTGAAAAGCGCATCGGGCTCGCTATCAGTGACCCCCTGCGGACTATAGGCAGACCCTATCAGGTGCTGTCTAACAAGCCGGGATTCTTCGCAGATTTGCAGGCTATCATCACACAGGAAAACGTAGGTCGCCTGATTATTGGGCTCCCCCTAAATTTTTCTGGAAATGATACCCAAAAAACCAGAGAAGTCCGCACCTTTGCCAATGAACTTTCCACTCACATAGATATCCCCTGGGAATTCGTTAATGAAAGCTTCACTACACAGGATGCCAATGAAGCCTTAAAATCAATGGGATTGAATATCAAAGATAGTAAAAAGGTGATTGATAAAGTGGCAGCCGCTTTGATTTTGCAACATTATCTGGAAAATTGCTCATGAAACTTTTTGGCATCATTATCATATTTCTACTGATTATTACTTTGGCGTTATTCCTGGTGTATTATTTTGGCGATTACGAAGTGGAAGAGACCATAATCAATATCAATGAAGGCGCTTCTGCTCACCAGATTGCCAATTTGCTGCATGCAGATAATATCATTCGCAGCAGATTTCTTTTTAACCTCTATGTGCGAATCAATGATATCGATAAACACCTTAGTTACGGAAAATACATCTTTAAAGGCAATGTTAATTTAAAAAAAATATCCGGTATCCTCACCTCTGCCCAAATTTATCTCCGCCCCATCACCATTCCGGAAGGACTTAGTCTCAAGAAAACCTGCCGGCTGCTATCTAATGCCAATTTTGGCTCTTATAAAGAATTCATCAGTCTCTGCCAGGATCCGCAATTCGCCTCCAATCTCGTAGGCTTTCCGGTTCGCTCGCTGGAAGGTTTTCTCTTTCCCGAAACCTACCGTATCTCCGAAGAAGCTTCCGAAGAATATATTATCAAGATCATGGTTCGAGAATTTTTCAGACAGACTGCGGATTTGGATTATAGCCTGGGATCACTTGATAATTATTCTACCCTGATCCTGGCGTCAATTGTCGAGCGGGAAGCTCGCTTCCACTCTGAAATGCCAATTATCGCAGGAGTTTACCTCAACCGACTGGAAGATAAGCACAAGCTGCAGGCAGACCCCACAGTAGCATATATTCTCGATGAAAGTGGCAAAAATAGATCTAAGATATATTATAAAGACCTTAGAATAGATTCCCCTTATAACACCTATAAATATACTGGCTTGCCTCCAGGGCCCATCTGCAGTCCCGGAATTGAAGCTATCAGAAGCGTTATTGATCCGCAAAGAACTGCTTACTACTTCTTCTTCGCCTCTTCCGGAGGAAGACATGAATTCTCCCGTACCTATCAGGAACACCTGAGAAAACAAAATGAAATGAAAAGAGAAAATGCTGACTCATAGCCATCTTATCAATCTGGCAATCATCCTGTTTTGCTCTGCTGTTATCAGAGCATTCTCCTCGAAACTAAAGACCCCCCCTGTTATAGGATTGCTGCTCTTGGGAGTAGCTCTTGGACCCACTTTACTCAATTTTATTCCCTATAACGAGATCATCCACTGGATTGGGGAAGTGGGAGTATTGATCCTGCTTTTTCAGGCTGGTTTGGAAACAGATATCAAGCGGATACGTATAGAATCAAAACAAGCTTTACCTCCGGCTATGGGAGGTATCATATTACCGCTTACTGCCGGGATATTGCTGATATTCTTAGATAAAGGAAGTATAAGCGAAGCTCTCGTAGTCGGCGTGATAATGACTGCCACCAGCGTAAGCGTTAGCGTGATGACCCTCTATGACCTGGGAAAAATGAAAAGCCTCGAAGGAAGATGCATCGTCAATTCCGCAATCATCGATGACGTGATAGGTATTCTTCTGCTCACCGTTATCTTTGCTGTTTTCTCCGGTGATGATGTTTCTCCCGGACAGCAATTTTTGGCCTTTTTTAAGATAATTTTCTTCTTTCTGGCTATATTTATCTCTGGTAAATATCTTTTCCCCGCTTTCTTTAATAATCTTCAGAAATTAAGACTGGATCAATCGGTCACAAAGCTGGCTATTATTATCATCTTTATCTTTGCCTGGCTGGCAGAAAGTGCCGAACTCGCTGCCATTACAGGTGCCTATTTTGCCGGATTATTTCTGGGGCAAACCCGCCAGCACCGGATTATTGGAAATAACCTCGATATCATTGGTAAAGCCCTATTTGTTGATGTGTTTTTCGTGGGTATTGGCTTGCAGTTTAATCTGCTGGATATCAACCTTAATCTCCTTTTCCTGCTTGCCTTTGTTCTTATATCTATCTTCAGTAAGCTGATCGGGGCAGGAATCGGTGCCAAATTCACTGGGCTGGACTACACCCGATCATTTCGTATTGGTTCCGGAATGATACCCCGCGGTGAAGTCGCACTGATCGTCGCTAATATGGCTGTGGCAAGACATCTTATCTCACCTGATATTTTATCTGCCACCATTATGATGGTTATCATTACAGCACTCACCACTCCATTCCTGCTTAAGCATGGATTCATTAAATTGCGGGGGAAAATCCTGAAGGACTAAATTCACGGAGGTAAAAAATATGTGGAAAAATATTATTGATAAAAAATTGATTGTTATTGACCCCAATATTAAAGATAAACAGGATCTTTTTGAGAAAATGGTGAATCAGGCTTATGCTGAAGATTATATCATTCATCGTAAAAAATTTCTCTCCGCCCTGCAGGAACGTGAAGAATTATCTAATACAGAATTATATCAAGGAGTTGCTTTTCCCCATGCTCGCAGTAATGAAGCCAGCCAGGTATTTGTCTCTATTATCATCAGCAAAAAAGGCATAGATTACGGTAATCCCGAATTGGGTAAAGTGAAACTTATCTTTTTCTTTGGCTGCCCCCTTGATAAAAGCAGAGAATATCTGCAATTACTGGCACATACTACCCGTCTTGTACGGGACGATAAGTTCCGCAACAAATTGCTGAAAGCAAAATCTCCTGAAGAAGTGGAAGACATCCTGATTGCTTATGATATAGAAATGATAGAATCTGAACAGCAGGACAATTTCCTGATGATTTTTGTCCTCAATAAACCAGAACTAACCTCCGAAGTCCTTTCCGCCATGGTCGAAGTGGGCATTAATAATTCATCCATTGTCGATTCTATCTCCATGGCAAGAAAACTTGCCTACGAAATCCCGGTCTTTGCCGGACTCAGTTACATCGGACAGGGAAATTCCAAATCATCCACTATGATCTTCTGCCAGATTAATAATAGACAAACACCAGCAAAACTCACCGAAATCCTCAAATCTAACGGCATCGATATTAATAAAAAAGGCGTAGGATATATCCAGACCATAAAAATTGATACTCTCATCGGCGAAACCGAAGAAGAAATTGATCTCTAAAATATTATCACACCCGAATTGAATCTCACTTTGATTTCGTTTCTTTTCAAAAAATCACTTTGTTCACCTCTATAATTTCCGAATAGAACTTAGTCCATCTCGCTGTATTGTGAGGTGATGATTTTCATTTCCTGAATCACTGATGATCCCTCAAAATATATCGAAACTCCCTGTCACAATAAAAGATAGATCTGCAGAAATTGGTTTTTTTATGCTGGGAGTGCCTTTTGGATAATGGCACAAAAGCATCACCATACGTGGATTATTATAGCGTAGAAACCGGTAATGAATCATCAGTTGAGAAGTCTATTATAGCAAAATAGAAATATCAATAACCAGGCACATTTGCCAGTGTCATCTCCGGCATGACATGGCCTTGTTATCCAGCACTACAGCTAAAGTGAATAACCTGTTCTCTTGATAATTTATCTTCGCCTATTTCTTTTTTTAACTACCCGCTGAGGCTTGCTCTCGCTGGTCTTTTCTTTTGCTTCCACGATCAGTGGCTTTTTGTTTTTACCCTTTCCTCTAAAGGCATTTATAATGTTTTCTGCTTCTCTAAATGGAACATTGGCAAAAGAAAAATTGTCATAAACCTGAACATCCCTGATAAGATCGGGTTCCACCCTGGCTTCACGTCTGATCAGATTCACCAGACTCTGCTGATTGATCCCGTCTTTTCTGCCTATAGCAATAAACAACCGGGTAATACCTTCCTGATCTGGAGAAAATTCTGACTGTCTGTTTCTGCTCTGCCACTGACGCCCAGGCTCAATTATATCAGGATAGCGGCTGGAAGAGAATTCATCCTTATAGGCATGAGTAAGTAGTGCAGAAATAATGATATCCGGCTCAAATTCTGCCAGAAGTTCTTTGGCTAACGACATATTGTCCTGATAATCATCACCGGCTACTATATCTCGTAATTCCGCCGCTATCCGGTCCCTTTTAATTTTTATCAGGTCTTTTATCTCCGGCAATTGCTCTTTTCTTATCTCAGATTTGGCAAATCGCTGTATCCTCATCAAGCTCTGATACTCCGAAGGCGTGATAAATGTAATCGCTGTCCCCTGCTTTCCTGCTCTTCCGGTTCTGCCAATCCGGTGCACATAACTTTCCGGATCACGCGGTATGGAATAATTCAATACATGAGTCAGATCAATAATATCAATACCTCTGGCAGCAACGTCTGTCGCCACAAGGATACTCATTTTCTTTTTCTTGAAATTATCCAGAATATTTTCACGCTGCGATTGTGATATCTCCCCATGCAGAGCAACTGCGTCATAGCCTCTTTCTTTGAGAGCTTCCGATAGATGGTTCACTTTAAGCCTTGTCCGGCAAAAGATCAAAGCATAAAATTCCTTTTCCACGTCAATGATCCGGCAAAGAGCCTCAAATTTATCGGAAGATCGCACTTCAAAATAGATTTGATCGGTCAAATCCACGGTCAATTGTCCCGTCTGAACTCTCAGTATCTCATATTCACCCATGAATTTTTCTGCCGTCTCCTCAATTCTTTTGGGAATTGTAGCTGAAAATAACAAAAAACGTTTCTGCACTGGTGCCTTTGACAAAATATTTTCCACTTCATCAATGAATCCCATATTCAGCATTTCGTCAGCTTCATCCAAAATTATATATCTAAGCGAATCCAATGATATTGTCTTTCTATTCAGGTGATCTATCATCCTCCCAGGAGTAGCCACTATTATCTCCACTCCCCTTTTTATCCGGCTCAATTGCTGCTCAAAAGACTGACCACCATAAACCGGCAGCACTCTGATATTTCTGCCACCTTTAAATGAATTCAGCTCTTCTGATACCTGCACAGCCAGTTCACGCGTGGGAGTCAATATCAAAGCCTGTATCTTACCGCTGCCCTCTGTGATATTGTCCATTATAGGTAAGCCAAAAGCTGCGGTTTTGCCCGTTCCCGTCTGAGCCTGCCCCATTATGTCTTTTTCATTTTTTAATAGCAGCGGAATGGCTAATTCCTGGATTCTGGATGGTTCCTCAAAGCCCTTCTCATTTAATGCCCTTAGCGATTCTTCCGATAATCCCAATTCTGCAAATTTCTCCAGTTTATTCATATTCATTCCTTTGTTTCTTTTTCAACAACCAAGTACGATACTTCTAATCTCTTAAAGTGAAAAAACTACCACAACCGGATCAGCTTAAAGGCACTCTAATTCTCATATTCAGTATCTTTTATACATCAATTACTGTTTGATGTCAAAGTTTCCCCCTGCCCTTTAACTTGCAAGATAAATAAAAAACGGTGTTCGTTATCACCCCGTCTCTGAGAAAAAACCCAATATTTAAAACCGCTCATCACTCTATCTTCTGCAAAAACTTTGCCAGCCAAGCAAACTTAACCAAGCGAATACAAGAATGCTTACTATTATTGACACATTTCTCATTAATATATCTATTGGTCATCGGCTAGTTAAACATAACAGGAGTAAGATGATGAAAGATAAAAATCTTAAAAAGCAGGCTCAGACCAAACCGAGAGCAGATAGAATAGCTGATAGTCTTATCGAATCTTCAAATTTCTCAAATCAGACTTATGGTTCTAGAGATAAATTGAAAGTTAACCAGGAAGAATATCTTAAATTATTCAAAAAGAAGCTTGCCGGCATTGAGCGATCAAAACGCATGATCTGGAGAAGAAATTGTGCCGGTTTTGCCCGGGAACTGGATGCTATGCTGCATAACCTGAAGGCTCGAGTAACAAATCCACTTGCCGGACTAAAACTCGTTACCCGCTTTTTTGAAACTGATGAATTTATATTTTGTAAATGTGATGATTCCGATGGCGTCGTCAAAGATGTATTTGCTATAAATGCAACTGATCTATTTTCCCTATATGCCTCACAATATCCTGATAAGAATAAGGTAGAAAAAATTGTCCTTAAATTATACGAAAATAATGGTTACGGCGTCAGAGATGCCCTCATAGATCGCACTGCTGAATTCCTACCCCCCAAAAATATCCGCTCCCTCATCTCACATTTCCAGAAACTGGCAGATAACCAAACCGATGAGATTGATAAAAATCATTATTTAGTTCCAGTTAGATCTTTGGCAAAACAAATTGGTGATGCTAATATTTTCAAAAAAGCCCGGATTGATGGCTGGAATGAATTGTCTTTTCCTGATACTATCGAACTCGTCGAAATACACATCAAAAATGAAGAGTATGACACTGCTTATAACTTGCTTAGGAAAATTCCAGATGATTATGACTACATGGAAGATAAAAAAAATAGACTGATGAAAAAATCTTAATTAAAAAAGGAGAAACCACAGAATTACAAAAAATGCTCCTTCAAAATTTGAGAAACTGCCACCATTTGAAGAACCTTAACGAGTACTTGAAACTTGTCGGCAATGATAAACGAGAACAGACCATCACAGATGAAATAGCTGCTATTCAAAATAATGATACTCTAATCTATCAAGATATTGAATTTTTAATCCAGGTGAATAGATTTGATACTGCTGAAAAATATATTCTTAATTGGAGAAATCATCTTAATGGAAACTTTTATGATATCCTGCTACCTTTAGCAAAAAAAATGGAAGCCGAAAATTGCCTTCTCGCCGCCAGTTTACTTTATCGAAGCCTCCTGAACTCAATTCTGCAGCGCACATATAACAAAGCTTATCCTCATGCCGTTAATTACCTGAAAATATTAGACAAACTGGCTCCTAATATTACTGACTGGAATGGAATCACTGATCACTCTCAATTTATGCAGCAGTTATTGATAGATAATGGCCGTAAAAAAAGCTTCTGGGCAAAATATAATAATATATAAAGTACCCATCACCAATTCATTCAAAATCCAAGATTGTCTTCTTATAAAAAATATAATGCACAGTTATAAATACATATAAACATAAAGATATATACATCACGTTTATATTTAAATGCCACGAATTGTAACTCATGGATTTATAAAAAAAGCGGGGGTTTTAACCCCAGACTGGCTCCCATCAAATTCCCGGGATAAATCCCGATTAGAAATGGGAAGTGTATCGCCAACCCTAAGCTGAAAGCACAGGGATACTCATTTTCTTATCACTACTCCTCACCAAACAACATCTGTCACTAATCAATGCCCCATCAGGCTATCTGCAGAAGTATGCCTTCATAATCTCTTGCCAGAAAACCATGAGATTTTTCCGCAGTAGGATCAAATTCAAACCAGTTGACACCAGTAAGCCAATTCGGGTAACATTAGTTATCATAGAGCTGATCAACCTTGATATGGAAGTTATTAAAAGCCAGAGAGATTAGAAAATGAACTTGAATCTCCAACCTGTTAATTACGAATTTGTCGCTTACCAGCTTTCTCATTTTCCTTCACACTGGGTTCATTACTTTCTGCCAGGGTCATCAGCATTGCTACGGCATATCTCTTGGGTTTGATTTCTTTGTCATAGCTTAAGGCATAGGCTTTAGTTATTTCTGCACCAAGATATAATATCGTAGCGGAAAAATATACCCATAAAAGCAGGATGATAATTGAACCTGCAGAACCATACGCACTGCCTAAGTTTGTAATATTTATATAATAGGATACGCCAAATTGCCCTACCATAAATAGTACGGCAGTAAAGATCGCACCTGCTGTCACATGTTTCCATTTGATGTATGCATCAGGCAGAACTTTGAATATAAAGGCAAATAGAAAAGCTACTAACAGTAAGGTCACCAAGTGATTCATGATGAAAAAGAGCGTGATAGCAACCTGGGTAAACCGCTCCTGTAATCTGCTCATAAATCCCTGAACTAAGCTGTTGAGGATCAGAAATGCCAGCATCAGTAAACCCAGACCTGCGATAATTAAAAAAGACATCAGCCTTTTTTTTAGCATCTGCTGCCAACCTCTACCTTTTCTCACTCTCAAATTCCAGATCGTATTCATAGAATTCTGAATTTGCGTGAATCCAGCAGTAGCCGCTATTAAAAGTCCAATAAATCCGATAATAGCCATAAAGCTGCTGCTGTTAATAGTAGCGTTCTGTATGAGTTCCTGTATTTTTATGGCTGCATCAACGCCAATTATGCCGCTAATATGGTTATAAATTGTACCATTGATCGCCTGCTGCCCCCAAAATACGTTTGAGATAAATATGATCACAAGCAGCATGGGACCTAACGTAAGAATAGTGCAATAGGCAAGAGAAGCACTTAGAGTCGGTACTTTATGTTCCTGGAAACCAGCAGCGGCATCCTTGAATATTTGCATCAAATCTATAATTTTCATGATTTTGTTATACCTTATACACTTTTTTTAATTACCAGTTCCCGGGGTCTTCTCAAGTGAGATGTATTTTAATGAAGGAAGGACACTCCCACTCACCCCTGCGAAATTGCTTAAGCGAAGCCCGAAAAGCCAGTCCCGAGGGGGCTACCCATTTTTATTAATGCCCTCAGGACAAACATGGTATGATAACAGCTTCTACAATCTTTCTGAGTTCCGCCAATTTAGCAGGTAAAAGCTGCCCGGTAAATGCATTGACGGAAGGAACAAGTTTCGTACCGACGCAAAACATATATTTTTTTCTCATAATCAGACTAATCTTCTTGAAATCCTAGGTGAAAAATTGATTGTCTTATTCTGTAATTAATCCGGTTCTTTATGGATCAACATAGGGTTAATAAACTCAGTCTGCTCGTAAAATTTGTCGTCCAGTGTCTCAATGGCAATAGTGTTATCGCCTTTATAGTGGTGGAGAACATCTATTTCGTATTGGGAATCAATAATTTCTCCCTTGCGGAAACGTCTTACTTTTGCAAAGGTGGAACTATCAATTTCATTGGTTGTGACTTTTTTGCTTTTTTCATCTAAACTCGCCATCCCTATGGGTATTATTAGATGATTTTCACCTTCCTTGTTTGAGAATCCATGCACCCCTGCCGAGGCTGGCACCTGAAAAACGTCATAACCATCTTTTATCACCGAAGCATCAACTTCAACGTCCAGGTACACTACACGTTCGGTATTCCTGTTTACCAGCAACCGATCTACAAATCCTATATAACGGTCATTGGCATCTCTAACATCCCAGCCCCTGACGTCACTGTATCCGGTGGATACTTGATATTCAGACAGTTCTTCCAGGTAATACAATAATCTTGTTTGCTCATTCATAATTAATTTACTCCTTTTAATTAAAACCCATCTTGTGCATTAGTAATTCCTGAAGAGCAGCATATTGTGAGAAGAAAGTGAAAAAAGGGAGAGAGTCTTTTTTTCTGCTTCTTTTAATAATGCTGCTGCTTTCTAAAGTATTCTTCTGCACAAAATGGGGGTGTATTGCTATCGTCTTGTCAGGTTTGACATGACGCTCATATCCGGGGTGAACACTCGAGATTCCCCCTGTAAAATTATCCAAATCTACATCGGTCAGCGCAAACATCGGTGTTTGCACAAATTTATATAAATCTGTCCTGGCAGCCATAATCCGATATTAGTTCATTTTGACCAGAAGCTCTGCAGCTTCCCGGAAGAATAATTTTACCGCATCTTTCTGATCGAGAGTATGTATTGTAGGATTTATTGCTGCTGAGGCAGCACTCAATTCTACAATGTCACTTTTCAATCCCGGATACTTAGTCACTTGAATATTACTCAGCTCTGTGGTTATAATATCAGTTGCCACTCGAATGCTGTCTGCATGCATAGTATCAAACTTATCTACCTGAATGAATGCTGCAATTTCTCTCACCTGCCCCAAATCCACCTGGAGCACATAGTCAACTGCACCGGCAATCGCCTGGGTGGCATCGGCTAATCTAAGCAGCGCTTCATGGGTATAAGCATGTTCCAAATCCATCTCCTTGCCTGCATCTATAAATGCTACATAAGCTGCTACAATAACATTATCCTCCTTTATACCGATTGGTTCATTTACTTCTGCTTCTTCGATGTTGGAAACTTTAATTGCTTCCGCTATTTCCTCTTTGTTGCCAGTTAATAGCAGATAGTAGGCAATAAAGATAAGCGTAATAATTAATAACAATATCCAAGGCCGCTTCCGCTTTTTCTTCTCAATTTTAATTTCTGTCATAATCACTCCTTTTTGCTATTGATAACTTTGTTACCAATAAAAGATGTATCTCTATAACATGATCACATCATCACACCCTTCGGCTTTATATCACCTGACACTTTCATTCGATAGTATAATGTGTTTTTGGGAAAGAGCAAATATATTCTTTTAGAACTAGTAAGAGGCTTTTATATAGTAGATAATGAGTAACTGACATTGGATAATTAAGAGAAGCCGAAATGACAATAATACTCAGCTTGCTGATTGTTATGCAACTTATCAGCCGGAACATTGCATCTTATATGATATTTCACAATCAGTTATATTAAGTGATGATCTAAATTGTACAACTCAGGTATATGAGCTTTTCGCCACAGAAAATATCTTTATGACTTTGATGGTGCTTATATAGAAGTCTATCGAATAGAAAGCACTCAAAAATAGATAGATATGAAACTTCCCTCAATTGCGGTAACCTTTTTGGTTTTTTCTCAAAAAAGGCATCCCTCCGTTTTTCTATTGACAGGAACATGCTTACTGTTCACTCGTGGAACAGTTCGTCACTTGGTAATTAGTTTCATCATGCTCATCGGTGAAGTTTTTTGTTTCTGGATACTGCTTATCGATGTCGAAAGAGTCAGCCGCTATCCAGCTATCATATAAATAAAAGGAGGAATTCAATTTACTGATATGGAAGAGAGGGAAATATTCAATAAAGGTGAATTCAACCAATGGCAAATGGGTTTATTGCAGGAGGCTAACAAGCTATTTGGAATTAATAGTTTTAGTATTTCACTTTCAAATCGCCTCTTAACAAAATTGATGAAACAGACAGTCCTGAATGAGGAGAGCTTGCCTGCAGCAAATGAACTTTTACGCATAGAAGTAGATGAATACTTGAAAGAATTGCAGTTATACTGCTATAAATATGCACTAAAATTGATCAAAGACCCGGAAACTGCCCAGGATATTACGCAAATGGCTATGCAGGAAATGTTCAAATCAATGCAGCAGATTGAAGCCATTAAAGGCTGGCTGCACAGTACAGTTTATAATCTTGCCATGACTGCAATCAAGTTAAAAGGCAGAGATAGAGAATTGATTAGAGAATTGACTGCTCAAAAATCAATGTATTATGATCCACAAAAACTGGAAAAAGTAGAATTAGAAAAAGTATTGTCTGAAGAGCAGGTGAAAGAACTGCTTACAGAAGATGATTACAGCAGATTTTTAGAGATCAATAAACACAATTCGCTCAAAGAATATGCAGAAAAAACAGGGATTAGTTATGGTACAGCTAAAAAACATAGTCATATTATACGACGTGATCTTAAAGCTGCCTACTTGAGAAAGATGGGTTGGAAAGCAAAACCGGAAATTCTCACTTACAGGCAATATGATAATTTAAGACGATTTGTTCACCGTCTGCTGGAATACAGCAATAAAAATGAAATGAAAAGACTTAACCGTTACTGCTTAAAAATAGATTATCATCAGGTTGAAGATGTTTTGATGCAAATTAATCAGATCGATGACTGGGGCGTGAGATATCTTAGTGAAAATAATTATTATCTTACACTTTGGGATAAAGACAAATGGCAGATAGCGGTTTTAATGACGATCAGTGTGCCACCTGATCAAGCGATTTCAATATTAACCTGTAAAACAGTGAAGTGCATGAAAAGAATGAAAAATAAATATAATAAAAAAATCCCCTTGAATAAGGGATTAATTGCCCTCAAATTTGAAGAACTGGTAGAATACATGTCCAAACCATAATTTTTTTGCCTCGGATTGCACAGATCTCCATAGATAATGTAGTGTAAGTTTTTTTTGTAACCAGAAGTTTCCAGCTCTGCATTCTCATTTTCGCAATTTCACATTTTATCAAATTCAAAACAGCCACAGTGCTATTTCTTGTTACCACGTAGTGGTTAGTTAATTGTAGAAAAAGCGAACTCCCAAAGACCATTTCCCTGTAAGGGATATAAAATATTTTTGGTAGCTGTTTTTCTACAAATAAATATCCTCTACAAGAAAAAAAATGATCAATATCATTTAAGCCACTGATTACACTGATCTACACAGATA